>NZ_LZLL01000460.1:0-1145 GCF_001669335.1 Mycobacterium sp. 1245852.3
CCGCGGACCTGCCGCCGGCCGACGCGGTGCCGCCCGCGCCCCCGGCGGACGCTGCGCCCGTCGTGGACACGGACTTCCACGGCTTCGTACCGGCCGGCATGCCGCAACACGTCGAGGACGCCGGCTACACCCAGCAGCTGTGGGACGCGATCCGGTCGCAAGACGTTCAAGGAAACGACGCGCTGGACGCTCTCGCTCAGCCGTCGCCTAGCGCCTAACGCCGCCACACTCCCCGCACGCCCCGAAAACCCTCCTCTTCGGGGCGTGTCGGGCATGGCGCAGGAATGTCAGGCCGAGCCGACCCACTCCTCGGTTCCGTCGGCGAAAAATTGGTGCTTCCACACCGGAAGCCGTGCCTTGATGGTGTCCACCAGATGCGCGCAGGTGGCGAACGCGGCCTGCCGATGATCGGCGGCCACGGCCGCCACCAGCGCGGCCTCTCCGATGCGCAGCGCGCCGATCCGGTGGCTGGCGGCCACGGCACGCACGCCGCTGGATTGCCCGGCCACGTCGGCCACCACGTCGGCGATGACCTGATCGGCCGACGGGTGCGCTGAGTACTCGAGTCGCACCACCCGCCGTCCGCCGTCGTGGTCGCGGATCACGCCGACGAACCCGACGATGGCGCCGGCGGATTGATGCCCCACCAACTCTTCGTGCTCGGCCAGCGAGATCGGGTGCTCGGTCATGGCAGCGCGCACGACGAGCGTCATCGCTGGTGATCTTTACCGGCGAGTTGGTCGAGCGCGTGATCCAGCACATCGGCGAGCACGCCCAGGCCGTCGCGCACGCCGCCGGGCGAACCCGGCAGGTTGACGATCAGGGTCTGACCGGCCACGCCGCACACGCCGCGCGACAGCACCGACGTCGGCACCTTGGGCAGGCCCGACTGGCGGATCACTTCGGCCAGGCCCGGGATCAGGTAGTCGACGACGGCCACGGTCTGGTCCGGTGTGCTGTCGCTGGGTGAGATGCCGGTGCCACCGGAGGTGATGATGACGTCGACCTCAGCGTCGATCGCCGTGCGCAGTGCGTCGCCGACCGGCGGCCCGTCGGCGACGACTTCGGGCTGCGCGGCCGAAAAGCCCCGCTCTGCCAGCCATTCGGCGATGATCGGGCCGCATCGGTCGTCGTACACTCCCGAC
>NZ_LZLL01000461.1:0-4463 GCF_001669335.1 Mycobacterium sp. 1245852.3
GCGAAGCCTCCCTGTTCGGCAATGGGGGACACCAGCCGCCAGACTTCCGCGAGGTAGGCCAGGATGTCCGTGTCGGCGGCGGTGCCGATCGGCGTGCCGAGGGTCAGCCGCGGAGTGCTGAGGCCGGCGTCGGCGAAGATCGTGTGCAGCGTGGTGCCGAATCGCGGGCTGAGCCCCATGTCCTCGAAGGCGCGAACGATTCCGCCCGTCACGCGCCGGAACAGCGGCGTGTCCGGAACGCCGTGCGCACCGGTGATGTCGTTCTCCGAGAACGCGACAACGCCGCCGGGGCGTACGAAGGAGCTGAGGCGCCGCAACGTGGCGGCCGGGTCCGGCAGGTGCATCAGGATCAACCGGCCGATGACCGCGTCCACCGGTTCGTCCGGCACGATGGTGTCGACCGCGGCCTGGGTGAAACGCACTGTGCGCCAGCCCTGTTCGAGAGCGCGGGCGCGGGCGAGCTCGACCATCGCGGCCGCGGCGTCGACGCCGAGGACGGTCCCGGTCGGACCGACCAGCCGGGCGGCGACGAACGACACGTCGCCGGGTCCGGACCCGATGTCGAGCACGCGCATGCCCGGCCGCAGCCCGGCCAGTCGCAGCGCGTGCTCGGTGTGGTGGTCGTAGAGCCGGCCCTGCAGGAGGAGGCGCTGCACCTCCGCGTCGGCGTGGCCCAAGACGTAGGTGCTGCCTTGTGGTGCCGTACTCATCGTGTTCCGATCCTTTCTCCAGCGGCGTTCAGGGCAACGGGATCCCGGTGCGCGACGCCGTGCTCACTGCGCCATACCGGGGACTGGCCGGAAAGCCGTGGGTGGCCGGGCTGCGGGTGTTGTTGGGTCCGGTCGAACTTGTCCAGCCGGCGCATCGGTGTGATCGCGGTCAACATGAAGTTGCCCAGCTGTCGCATGAAATTGCCTGCGGTACGGCGGGATTCCGGTCCGGTGACATAGCGGCGCGCGATGGTGAGGAAGTCCTCGGGCTCGACGCCGGCGACATCGCGGACGTGTGTGGTCGGCGCGCCCACCTCCCAGGTTCCCTGGCCGTGCTCGGGAAGGTAGTGACGCAAGCTGGACTGGAAGAACCCATCGGCGCCGAGCCGTTTGGCGTTGACGCGCACGGCGCGCATGAACATCCACGGCGGAACGTCGATGTGACGCACCCGCCTGCCCAACGCTGCACCGACCGCATCGGCGATCTCGGCCCCCGAGAGCAGCGTCGGTCCGGTGGGCCGGTAGGCGCGGCCGTCGTGACGGTGGGGGTCGAGCAGCGCGCCGACGGCGACCCGCGCGATGTCTTCGTTGGAGGGCGGCGCGTTTCGGCCCACCCCGGTCGGTGTCGGCAACACCCCGAGCTGGGCGGCCAGGGGGACCAGCTGCAGGTAGTTGTCGGCGAAGTAACCCGGATCGACGGCCACATGCGCCGTATCGGGCGGCAACTCGAACAACTTGTCGGTCAACCAGGCCTGCCTCGTCATCAGCGACGGATGCTCCGGGCTGGCCAGCCATTGGCCAAGCGCCACCACCGCTTCCACGCCTGAGCGTCGGGCGGCCACGGCGAAGGCAACGGCGCTGTCGAGGGCGTGCGGATGATAGGGAGGGTTGAAATAGAGCCGGTCGATCCCGGCGATGGCACCCATAACCTGTTGGATGTCAAACATATCGGCGATGACGACCTCGGCGCCCATCTCCCGCAGCCGGGCGCTGCGCGCATCGTCACGATGCACCATGGCCCTGGTTCGGACGCCCCTTTCCAGCAGCTGTGCGGCGACCGCGCCGCCGATCTTTCCGGTGGCGCCGGTGACCAATACTCGACCGTTCATCGGAGTGTCCTTTCCTGTTGTGGCGCCGGTTGCCTGGCCGGGAGGAGCCAGCCGACGACGATCGCCGCGCCCAGCGCGATGCCCGCGCAGACCAGCGAGCTGACCTGCAGCCCGTCCAGGAACGCGCGATCCACGGCGGCGCGCACCTGCCCGGCTTGGTGTGCGGGCAGTCGCTGGATCACCGTGTGCGCCAGGGCCATTGAGTGGCGCATCGCGTCGGCGGGCAGCCCGGTCAGGGTGGCCGCGTCGAGGTGCCCGGAGTACACGGACGCGAAGATGCTGCCGGCGACGGCGACTCCGAGCGTGCCGCCGAGCTCGCGGGTGGTGTCGTTGACGGCCGATCCCACACCGGCCTTGTCGACGGACAGCGATCCCATGATCGACTCGGTGGCCGGCGAAAAGGTCAGGCCCAGGCCCCCGCCGAGCAGCAGCATCTGCGTGGCGATCTGGAGGTACGGCGTGGCGGCGTCGACGGTGGACGCCCAGGCCAGCCCGGCGGCGAACACGGCCAAGCCGGCGGCGACGACGGCGGTGGTGCCGACGCGTTCGACCAGCCGGGGCCCGACGATGCTGGCCAGCGCGATCGAGGCGGCGACCGGCAGCAGGCGCACACCGGCCTGAAACGCCGTGTAGTCCTTGATGAATTGGAAGTACTGGGTGATGACGAAGATGAAACCGAACAGGGTGAGAAACCCCGCGGTCACCGCCAGGCTGCCGCCGGAGAACCGGCGGTTGAGGAACACCGAGACGTCGAGCATTGGGTGTGTGCTGCGCCGTTCCCAGCGCGCGAACGCGACGAGAATGGCTGCGGCGACGGCGAATCCGGCCGCCGTCCGGCCGTCGGTCCACCCCCACGTGGGCGCCTCGATGACCGTGTAGACCAGCGTCGTGACCCCGATCGCGGACAGGATGAGGCCACCGATGTCGACCCGCGGCGCCGCCGGGTCGCGCGAGGTCGGGACGAACAGCGCGCCACCGACGATGGCCAGCGCGGCAATCGGAATGTTCACCATGAAAATCGAGCCCCACCAGAAGTGTTCGAGCAGCCAGCCGCCGCTGATCGGGCCGACGGCCACCCCGACACCGACCATGGCCGCCCACAGTCCAATCGCCTTGGCGCGCGGCACCGGGTCGGTGAAGATGTTGGTGATCAGTCCCAGCGTGGTCGGGAAGATCACCGCGGCGCCCACCCCCATGGCTGCCCGCGCGGCGATCAACGCCTCGGCCGAATTGGTCTGTGCGGCAACCGCGGATGTGACGGCGAACAGCGCCAGCCCGGAATTCAGCCAGCCCCGCCTGCCGTAGCGGTCGGACAGGCTGCCCGCCGAGAGCAACAGCCCGGACATCACCAGCGTGTAGGCGTCGACGATCCATTGCAGCTGTGCGGTGTCGGCGCCGAGTTCGCGCGCCAGCGTGGGCAGCGCGACGTTGACGATGGTGGCGTCGACGCTGATGACGAAGACACCCAGGCAGATGACGGCGAGCGCGGCGATGGGGTGGTTGCGAAACGCTGGGTCGGTGCGCATGAACAAGACAGTAAATCTGTCGGACAAACAAATCAAGTACAAACTTGAAAAAGATGTCTAACCCCAGGTAGGGTGGCATGGTGGCGTCCCGCAGGAACTACAACCAGAACTGCCCGATCGCCCGGGGGCTCGACGTCCTCGGTGAGCGGTGGACCCTGCTGATCCTGCGCGAGCTGGTCGGCGGCGCCCGCCGCTACGGTGACCTGCGGGCCGAACTGCCCGGCATCGCAACGAATCTGCTCGCCGAGCGGCTCAAGGAGCTCACACATGCCGGGCTGGTCGATCGCGCCGACCTGCCGGCGCCGATCGGTCGCACCGTCTACAGCCTCAGCGACCTGGGCTGGCAGCGTGTGCTGCCGGTGCTACAGAGCATCGCGTGGTTCGGGCTGGACCACCTGGACCCGATCGGCGACGGGCCGGTGTCGCCGCTCAACGGGTTCCTGGCCGGAATCCTGCTGGGCTTTCAGTCGGGCCGGGCCGCCGGTGTGGAGACCACCTGCCGGGTCGAGATCGACGGCCGCCGTTTCGAATTCGCGGTGACGCAGGGACGCCTGGCGGGTGTCCGCGGTGAGCCCGCGGTGACGATCACGGCGACTGCGTCGGACCTGGTGGCCGCCCGGCTGGGCACCGACGAAGCCCAGCGCACCGCGGCGCGGCGGCGAATCGAGTTCCACGGCGACGCGGATGCCGTCGGCGCCGTCCGCACCGCGTTTGCGCTGTAGGCCTGTCGGGCGGCGGCGACGCCGGCAGCCACTAGACTCGCGTGCGTGGCCGACCCCACTGAAAGCCCTGAACTCGAGATCTCCGAGGTATCCGGAGCGCCGGCCCGACCGGTGCTGGTCGTGGACTTCGGCGCGCAGTACGCGCAGTTGATCGCCCGTCGCGTCCGCGAGGCGCGGGTGTTCTCCGAGGTCATCCCGCACACCGCGACGGTCGAGGACATCAAGGCCCGCGACCCGCTGGCGCTGGTGCTCTCCGGCGGGCCGTCCAGTGTCTACGCCGACGGCGCGCCCCAGATCGACCCGGCGCTGTTCGATCTCGGGGTGCCGGTGTTCGGCATCTGTTATGGGTTTCAGGCGATGGCGCAGGCGCTGGGCGGGACCGTCGCCCACACCGGC
>NZ_LZLL01000462.1:0-2947 GCF_001669335.1 Mycobacterium sp. 1245852.3
CGGGTGGCCTGCGCTCGAGTAAACCAGTTCACCGGTCTCGGGAGTGAGCACCGCGCAGACCGCGGTGGTGCATTGCGCGCCGGGCAGCCGCGCGGCGAAGCGATCCATCCCGGCGAGAGCCGCACCGGGACTTGGGTTTTCGAACAACAGCGCGCGACAGGCGCTGCGCACCTGGCCCATCACGGTGGCCGCGGCCAGGCCGTGGCCCACACAATCGCCGACGATCAAGGCGATCCGCCCGTCTTCCAGGTCGACGATGTCGTACCAGTCGCCGCCGACCTGCAGAGGCCTCGTCGCGGCCTGATACCGCACCGCGAAGCCGGCCGGCAGATCGGCCGGGCCGAGGATCGCGTGTTGCAGGGCCAGCGCGGTTTCGCGTTGCTGGTCGACCTGATGCACCCGCTGCAGCCCCTGGCCGAGGCGGCCCGCCAGGACCGTGAGCAAGGTCTGGTCCTCGAGGGTGAACAGGCGCTGGTCGGTCAGATCGATCCAGACGACGAGCACACCGTCGGGGTGCTGCAGTGCGATGCCAGCCGTCCCGGGTTCTCTCGAGTTAGAGGTGAGCAGATCGCCGTCGCGCAATGAACTGAGCGCCTGCTGGGTGTGCGGTGACAAATCGGCCCACTCTGCCGGCTCGCCAACCGACACGACTTGGGGTTCACCGAACGCCATTTCGGCGGACGAGCTTTGTGCGGGGAAGGTGACGGCCAGAACCCGGCGTGCCCGCCATAGCCGGCGCAATTCCTCGGCGGCGGCATGCACGGCGTCATCGACCGTGTCGGCCTGGGCCAGTTCCTGGTTGAGCGCGTGTTCGCGACCCGCCGCCAGCGCCAGTGCGATGGCCGCGTGCCGGGCGAAGTCGCTGACGAGATCCAGGTAGTCGTTGCCGAAGGCGGGCTGGTGCGGGTCGCGCGCGACGGCGATGACGCCGAGTACGGCACCGTCGGCGATCAGCGGCATGACGATCGCCGAGCGTTCGCCCACGTCGGTGAATCCCTCGATCGGGTATTCGAAGGAGTCAGTGATCAGCGGCAGCCCGCGGCGGGCCACACCGCCCGTGGTCGAGCCGTCCATCGGAACCTGCCGACCAATCACCTCCGAGGAGTAGCGGCCCGCCGTTGCGGCCACGACCAGGGTGTCGACCTCGCCGACGGGCCGTTCGGGCTCCCGGGGCACCAGCAGGATCGCCTGCTCGGCGCCCGCCAGCTCCAACGCCCGGTTCACAATGAGCTGCAACGGCCCCGTCTGCGGGTCGCCGGACAACAGCGCCGTCGTGATCTCGCGGCTGGCCTTCGTCCATCTCGCCGATTCGCGCTCTCGTTCGAATAGTCGGGCGTTGTCGATGGCGGCGGCCGCCGCCGTGGCCATCGCTCGTACGGCGCCTTCCTGGGAGTCGGAGAAGACGCGTCCCGGGCGGTCGTCGGCCAGATACAGGCTGCCGAAGTTGGCCCCCCGCACCGTGATCGGGATGCCGAGCAGCGCATGTATCGGCGGTTCGTGTCCGGCCAGCTCCGCTGTGTCGGGATGGGTATTCAGATCGTCGACGCGCAGGCCATCGCCGATCGGGAGCTCGCCGAGCCGCCGTGCCGTATCGACGTCGATTCCCGCATGCACGAAGGAAACGAACGCACCATCGGCGGCGCGGATGCCCAGGGCGGCGTAGCGGGCGCCGGTCAGCTCCATCGCCGCGTTGAGGACCCGCTGCAGCGTCACGTCCAGGTCCAGATCCGAGCCGATCTCGACGATGACCCGCACCAGTTGTTCCATTTGGTCGCGCGCCGCCACCAGCTCATCGAGCTGGTCATGCATGCGACTCACCAATTCGCGCCGGCCCTGCCAGGTGAAGGCGGAGTCACCTCGGTCGCCATCCATGGGCATCAACGGTAACGGGTCGGGTCGACGGCGATGTCTGGAAGGCGACACTTCATCCCTGCCCTGAGTTTCCTTGTGCACGAGTGGGCGTGTACCCGCTCAGTAGCTGGCCAACATACTTCGCGCTCACGTCAGATTGCTTGCATTCAAGAACTGCAGGCAGCGTGCCTTTACCCGATCTTGACCAGGTATTGAATTGTCCCGCCGAAGATAGCTGACGTGAGTACGCTTTCATCGGTGGAACTGGGGGTGTTGGGACCTCTCCAGGTCCGGCAAGACGGGACGCCCGTCGCTATACCGGGCGCGAAACCGCGCGCCATCCTCACGATGCTGGGACTGCACGGCGGCTCCGTCGTGCCGGCCGACACCCTCGTCGAACTGCTCTGGGGCGAGGAGCCGCCGCGCACCGCGGCCAAGGCCCTGCAGACCCACATCTCCTCGTTACGCCGCGCCCTGGGTGACGGCTTTGTCCTGACCCAGGGGGCGGGTTGGGTTCTGGCCGACAGCGAGATCGACGCCTCGCGCTACAAGTCGGCGGCCCGGCTGGGGCGCGACGCCGCCGCCGCTGGCGACACCAGCCAAGCGGTGGCGCGGTTCGAGGAGGCCCTTGCCCTTTGGCGTGGGACCCCCGAACTTCCCGATGGCCGGCCCGGCACTTCGGAAAAGACGCGGTGGATCGAGAGCCATGCCGCGCTGGTCGAAGATCGCGCGGACGCGCTGCTGGCCACGGGCCGCGCCGCGGAAGTCGTCGGCGATCTCGAGGCGGCGGTGGCTGAGGCCCCGCTGCGGGAAAGGCGATGGGGTCAGCTGATGCTCGCCCTCTACCGGGCCGGCCGGCAGGGCGAGGCCCTCGGCGCTTATCAGCGAGCGCGATCGCTGCTCGCCGACGAACTCGGGGTGGACCCCGGCCCGAATCTCCGCCGACTCGAGGCCGCGATCGTCGCGCAGGACGCGTCGCTGGATGTGGCTGTGGCACAACATGCTCCTTCGGTGACGCGCGCGGTCACCTTCCTGCTCACCGACATCGAGGGGTCGACGGCTGCCTGGGAGGCCGACGCCGACGCCATGGCGGTGG
>NZ_LZLL01000463.1:0-2815 GCF_001669335.1 Mycobacterium sp. 1245852.3
GGGCCGTCGGGCGGGGTCACAGATTTAGCGTACGGCCTTCCGGCCCGATGTTCGGGGCGCGGTGGCCAAGGATTGTCGGCCGATTGACGTTCAACCGGGGGCTTTGCATAGGACGACTATTCTTATGGCGTGACAGCCGCCAGGGGACACCGCTGCGACACTGACATCCTCGGCGGTCCAGACGAAATAGGTTCGGCTGCGATTTCGTTAACCTGGTTAACTATGTCGCAGACAGACTCCACGAACTGTCGATAGCGGCGATGAGTTAGGCGTCCGGACGTCGATCGGGTGACGACGTAGACTTTTCTGGTCGAGAGGCGTTGCAACGGGTACCGGTCTTTGCCGGTATCCGCCACGCTCGGCAGAGTCAAGGACGCCTTCCGTTATGGAAGGAGTGCACGTGACCGCCGTTGAGGCCCAGACTTCCGCGCCGAACACCTTCGCGCCGAACATCCGCCCCGACTGCACCGACGAGCTGACGGCGGCGCTGCGCCAGCGGATCGTGGTGATCGACGGCGCGATGGGCACCGCGATCCAGCGCGACCGGCCGGATGAGGCCGGCTACCGCGGCGACCGGTTCACGGAGTGGCCGACCGCGCTGCAGGGCAACAACGACCTGCTCAACCTGACGCAGCCCCAGATCATCGAGGGGATCTACCGCGAGTATCTCGAGGCGGGCGCCGACATCCTGGAGACCAACACGTTCAACGCGAACGCGATCTCCCTCTCGGACTACGACATGGCGGAGCTGGCCTACGAGCTGAACTACGCCGGCGCCGCCCTGGCTCGCAAGGCCGCCGACGAGTACAGCACCCCGGACAAGCCCCGCTACGTCGCCGGCGCCATCGGGCCGACCACCCGCACCGCGTCGATCTCACCGGACGTCAACGACCCCGGGGCCCGCAACGTCACCTACGACCAGCTGGTCGCCGCCTACCTCGAGGCCGCCAACGGCCTGGTCGACGGTGGCGCCGACCTGCTGATCATCGAGACGATCTTCGACTCGCTGAACGCCAAGGCGGCGGTGTTCGCGGTCGAGACCCTGTTCGAGGACCGGGGACGCCGCTGGCCGTTGATCATCTCGGGCACCATCACCGATGCGTCCGGGCGGACGTTGTCCGGTCAGGTCACCGAGGCCTTCTGGAACGCGATCAGGCACGCGAAGCCGATCGCGGTCGGGCTCAACTGCGCGCTGGGCGCGCCCGAGATGCGGCCTTACATCGCCGAGATGTCGCGCATCGCCGACACCTTCGTCTCCTGCTACCCGAACGCCGGCCTGCCCAACGCCTTCGGCGAGTACGACGAGACCCCGCAGCGGCAGGCCGGCTACATCGCCGACTTCGCCGACGCCGGCCTGGTCAACCTAGTCGGTGGCTGCTGCGGAACCGCGCCGCCGCACATCGCCGAGATCGCGAAGGTCGTCGAGGGCAAACCACCCCGGGAGGTGCCGAAAATCGAAGTGGCGACCCGGCTTTCGGGCCTGGAGCCGCTCAACATCGCCGACGACTCCCTGTTCGTGAACATCGGTGAGCGCACCAACATCACCGGCTCCGCCCGGTTCCGCAACCTGATCAAGGCCGAGGACTACGACACCGCGCTCTCGGTCGCGCTGCAGCAGGTCGAGGCCGGCGCGCAGGTCATCGACATCAACATGGACGAGGGCATGATCGACGGCGTCGCCGCGATGGACCGGTTCACCAAGCTGATCGCGGCCGAGCCGGACATCAGCCGCGTGCCGGTGATGATCGACTCGTCCAAGTGGGAGGTCATCGAGGCCGGCCTGAAAAACGTGCAGGGCAAGCCGATCGTCAACTCGATCTCCATGAAAGAGGGCGAGGAGAAGTTCATCCGCGAGGCGCGGCTGTGCCGCAAGTACGGCGCCGCCGTGGTCGTGATGGCCTTCGACGAGCAGGGCCAGGCCGACAACCTGGAGCGCCGCAAACAGATCTGCGGGCGCGCCTACCGGATCCTGACCGAAGAGGTCGGCTTCCCGCCCGAGGACATCATCTTCGACCCGAACTGCTTCGCGCTGGCGACCGGCATCGAGGAGCACGCGACCTACGGGATCGACTTCATCGAGGCCTGCGCCTGGATCAAGGAGAACCTGCCCGGGGTGCACATCTCGGGCGGCATCTCCAACGTGTCGTTCTCGTTCCGCGGCAACAACCCCGTCCGCGAGGCGATCCACGCGGTATTCCTGTTCCACGCCATCAAGGCCGGCCTGGACATGGGCATCGTCAACGCCGGTGCGCTGGTGCCCTACGACTCGATCGACCCCGAGCTGCGGGACCGCATCGAGGACGTCGTGTTGAACCGTCGCGAGGACGCGGCCGAACGGCTGCTGGAAATCGCCGAGCGGTTCAACAGCAAGGACAAGGGTGAGGACCCGAAGGCGGCCGAGTGGCGGGGCCTGCCGGTCCGGGAGCGGATCACCCACGCGCTGGTCAAGGGCATCGACGCCCACGTGGATGACGACACCGAGGAGTTGCGCGCCGAGATCGCCGCCGCGGGCGGCCGCCCGATCGAGGTGATCGAGGGTCCGCTGATGGACGGCATGAACGTCGTCGGTGACCTGTTCGGCTCCGGCAAGATGTTTTTGCCCCAGGTGGTGAAGTCGGCCCGGGTGATGAAGAAGGCCGTCGCGTACCTGCTGCCGTTCATCGAGAAGGAGAAGGAAGAGAACGGTACCGCTGCCGCCAAGGACACCAACGGCACGATCGTGATGGCCACGGTGAAGGGCGACGTCCACGACATCGGCAAGAACATCGTCGGAGTCGTGCTGCAGTGCAACAACTTCGAAGTGATCGACCTCGGG
>NZ_LZLL01000464.1:0-30151 GCF_001669335.1 Mycobacterium sp. 1245852.3
TGCACTTCGTCATCGGCAAGGCCTCGTTCGACGAGAAGGCGCTGGCCGAGAACTACGGCGCCGCGCTGGACGAGGTGCTGCGGCTCAAGCCGTCCGCGTCCAAGGGCCGCTACCTGAAGAAGATCGTGGTCTCGACGACGACCGGCCCGGGTATCCCGGTGGACCCCGCCGTCACCCGCAACTTCGCGGAGTCCTGAGCCCGGGCGGGTTATCCGCCGCACTCGATGATGCGCCGCCGCAGAAACTCGCGGCCCGGGTCGGATCCGTTGGACTCCAACGCGGCTCGATACCAGGGCAGCGCGTCGGCGGGCCTGCCGGCGCGCCGCAGCAGGTCGGCGCGCACGGTCGCGCTCAGATTGGTGCGGGTTAGCCGCGGGTCGTGTGCCACCTCGTCCAGGGCGGCCAGGCCGGCGTCGGGGCCGTCGCGGAATCCGAGGGCCAGCGCCCGGTTGGCGGCCACCACCGGCGAGTTGGTCAGCGCGAGGAGCCGGTCGTAGGCGACGCAGATGGTGACCCAGTCGGTCTGCTCCCAGGACGGCGCCGTGGCGTGCAGCGCCGCGATCACCGCCTGGGGCAGATAGGGGCCCGTCGAGCCCTCGGCGTGACGCAACCGCTCGAGACCGCGCGCGATGCGGCCCCGGTCCCACCGGCGCCGGTCCTGGTCCTCGAGCGGCACCAGCATGCCGGCCTCGTCCACCCGGGTGGCGCGCCGCGAATCGTGCAGCAGCATCAGCGCGGACAAGGCGTGCGCCTCCGGCTCGTCGGGCAGCAGCACGCACAACTCCCCGCCCAGCCGGATCCCTTCGTCGCACAGGTCGTCGCGGACGGCCGAGGGGCCCGCGGTCGACCAATAGCCCTCGGTGAAAACCGAATAGACGCAACCGAACACGTGCGGTGTGCGCTCGGGCAGCAACTCGGGGGGCGGCACCCGCAGCGGGATGTTGGCGTGCCGAATCTTGTTCTTGGCGCGCGTGATCCGCTGCCCGATCGCCGTCTCGGTCTGCAGCAGCGCGCGGGCGATCTCGCCGACGGTCAAACCCGACACCAGCCGCAGCGTCAGCGCCAATTGCGACTGTCGGTCCAGCGCCGGGTGGGCGCAGGTGAACATCATCCGCAGCTCGTCGTCGCGAACCGGATGCGGTTCGGTGTGATCGGTGTGAGTCCGAATATCGTCGACCACCGCCGCCAATTCCTTTCCGGGACGCGCGGATTCGCGGCGCAGCCGGTCCCGGGCGCGGTTACGGCCGACGGTCACCAGCCATCCACCGGGGTTGGCGGGCACCCCGTCGCGCGGCCAGGTGCGCAACGCTTCGGCGCAGGCCTCCTGGACGGCGTCCTCGGCGACGGTGAGGTCACCCGACCACCGCGCGAGCGCGGCCACGGCCGGTCCCCATTCCCGGCGGAAGACGCCGTCCAGGTCGGCCATCGGCTACAGGCCGGAGACGCCCGCCAGCTGGCGCAGTTGCACGGTCGAGGCGGGAATCATCGAGGCGATCTTGACGGCCTCGTCGCGATCGGTGGCGCTGAGCAGATAGATGCCGGTGGCGATCTCGGCGCCCTCGACGTAGGGCCCGTCGGTGATGAGGACCTCGCCGTCGCGCACCCGAACCGTCGTCGCCGTGGACCGGTCGTGCAGGGCCGCACCGCCGATCACGTGATCGCCGGCGGCGGCGTGCAGGTCCGCGTGCTTGGCGGCCGTCGCCTCCCACTCCGGCGTGCCCGGGGTGTGTGCCGATTCGGCCGGCTCCAACAGCAGCGCGAGCCAGTCGTTGCCGGTCAGCTTGCGCGACGGCTCGATCGAGTGGACCACCGGCCACAGCTCGACCGCCCCGAATGCGGCCACCGGGACGTCGCGGGCCAGCGCAAGCGCCTCGTCCAGGTTTTCCGCTTCGAAGACGTAGTAGCCGCAGGCCACCTCGGCGGTCTCCGCGAAGGGGCCGTCGGTGACCACCGGGGCGTCCGGACCGCCGGTGACCACCACCGCGGCGGCGGCCGGGGCCAGCGCGTCACCGGCTTTGATGGCCGAGCCGGCTTTTTGGTGAAAGCTCTCGAAGGCCGCCATCGCGGTGGCGGCATCGTCGGGCGCACGGTCCTGCTCCTTGCTGATCAACAAGGCGAAGTACTGCATGGTCGTCACCTCCGGTAGTGAGCGAAGCCCTGTGCTCCACTCTCTACCTACTCGACGAACCGCGCAGCGCCAATCCGACAGGCGCGCAGATGTCAGGCCGGACTAGTTGGAGGCACCCGGCTTGAGGTAGGTGACCAGGCTGACGTCGAGCATCTCGTCGGCGAAGTAGTGCTCGCAGCCGCGCAGGTACTTGATGTAGCGGTTGTACACCTCTTCGGAGGTGACCTCGATGGCCTTGTCCCGGTTCGACTCCAGTGTGTCGCCCCAGATGTGCAGCGTCTTGATGTAGTGCGGCCGCAGCGAAAGCGGTTCGGGCACAACAAATCCGGCCTTCTCGCCATGATCGACCATCATCTGGGTGGACGGCAGCCGGCCGCCCGGGAAGATCTCGGTGACGATGAACTTGATGAACCGCGCCGTCTCGAACGTCAGCTTCTTGCCACGGGCGTGCAGGTCGCTGGGGTGGTAACTGACGCTGCTCTGGACGGTCATCCGGCCGTCGTCGGGCATGATGTCGAACGTCCGCTTGAAGAAGTCGTCGTAGTTCTCGTGGCCGAAGTGCTCGAAGGCCTCGATGGACACGATGCGGTCGACGGGCTCGTTGAAGTCCTCCCAGTTCTGCAGGCGGACCTCCCGCGAGCGGTCGCTGTCGACCGAACCGAGCAGCGCCTCGGCGCGGGCGTGCTGGTTCTTCGACAGCGTCAGGCCGATGACGTTGACGTCGAACCGCTCGACGGCGCGCTTCATGGTGGTGCCCCACCCGCAGCCGATGTCCAGCAGGGTCATGCCCGGCTTGAGGTCCAGCTTGTCCAGGTTCAGGTCGATCTTGGCGTACTGGGCCTCTTCCAGGCTCATGTCGTCGCGCTCGAAGTACGCGCAGCTGTAGATCCGGGACGGATCCTGGAACAGGCCGAAGAAGTCGTCGGAGACGTCGTAATGCGCCTGGATGTCCTCCGAACGCGTGCGCGTCTTCGTCGGGCTAGTCGGTTGCTCAGCCATTTTCGTCCTGTTCTCCTGGATGAGATCCACTTCCTACGACCCGCGCACCCATCCGAGGGGTCAAGTTTGACCAGCAACGATACCCAACGTCGTGGCGTGCTTCGGCAAGGGTGCAAGTGCGCGTCGCGGAGCCGACCGCGGTTACGATGTCTACTTTTCCAGGGTGAACTGGTTGACGTCCACCCAGCCAAACCTAAGACGTTGGCGGCCGGTCGTGCTGGCCGGGGCCGGCCGCTACTTGGTGAGGGTGTACTGGGCGACGTTGGAGATGCCCTTGCGGAAAAGCTCCGCGCAGCCGGTCAGATAGCGCATGAAGCGGTCGTAGACCTCTTCGGACTGGATGGCGATGGCGCGGTCGCGATTCGCCTCGAGATTGGCCGCCCACATGTCCAGCGTGCGCGCGTAATGCGGCCGCAGGTATTGGGTGTGTTCGAGCGAGAAACCTGCCTGCTGGGAAAGGTCGACGATATCGGGTTCGCCGCACATCTGCCCGCCCGGGAAAATCTCCTTGCCGAGAAAATGCAGAAAACGCAGGTCGGACATCGTGATTTTGATGCCGACCTCCTTCCAGTGCGACTGCGGATGCGTGAAAATGCTGTGCATCAGCATCCGGCTGCCCTCCGGAAGGGTCTTATATGCCCAATCCCAGAACGCGGGCCAACGTTCCTTTTTGAACGCGTCGAAGGCCTCGAAGCTGACGATCCGGTCGACCTGCTCGTCGAACTCTTCCCACCCCTGCAGCCGGGCCTCGGCCCGCCGGGTTGTCGGGATCGCCGCCAGCCGCGCCTTGGTGCGCGCGTAGTGGTTCCGGCTCAGCGTGATGCCAATGACATTGACGTCGTATTTCTCCAGCGCACGGACCACGGCACCGCCCCAGCCGCACCCGACGTCGAGCACCGTCATTCCCGGCTCGAGATTCATCTTGTCCAGGGCCAGATCGATCTTCGCTAGCTGCGCCTCTTCCAGCGTCATGTCGTCGTTCTTGAAGTAGGCGCAGGTGTACACCATGTTCGGGTCCAGGAACAGCGCGAAAAAGTCGTCTGAAATGTCGTAGGTTGCCTGCGACTCTTCGTAATACGGCTTCAGCTTGGCCAATTGAGACACCCACCCTTCTGTGCCAACCGTACAGCCCTGCGACATGGACTGAAAATCGCGGGGATGCGTTTCTACCGAATGATTTTGGCTAACCGGCCCTGTCGAAGTTTTTCGTCAACACGTCGATCACCTGATCCCACAACTGCTGTGGAAGATCATGGCCCATGCCGTCGAATGTCACCAATCGGGCGCCATCGATCGCCCGCGCCACGGCGCGGCCACCGAACGGCCGCATCAGCTTGTCCGCCCGGCCGTGGATCACCACCGTGGGGGCGGTGGTCTGCCGGTTGTAGCGACGCAGGCTGCCGCTGCCCAGCACCGCCCCGAAATGCCTCGCGACGCCCTGCGGGTAGTAGTTGCGGTCGTAGCCCTCGGCGGCCTCGGCGCGGGCCTGCTCTTCGGGCACGCGGTAGCGCGGGCTGCCGATGATGTTGCCGACGCGCACCGCGTTGTCGATGATCACCTCGCGCGGCGAGTCGGGCGGCGGGCCCTTGAGCAGCGCCAGCAACGCACGCGGGGCCGGCGGCGGCAGCAGCGCCGAGTTGTTGCTGGAAAAGATGATCGCGAGGGACTTGGTCCGCTCCCGGAATCGCGCGGCGAAGATCTGCGCGATCATGCCGCCCATCGACGCCCCGACGATGTGGGCGCGGTCGATCCCCAGCTGGTCCAGCACGGCGGCGGCGTCGTCGGCCATGTCCTCGAGCCGGTAGGCCGACCGGCTGGGCAGACCCAGCCAGGACCGCACCAACTTGATCACCAGCGGCTGACCCGAGCTGCGGTGTTGGGTCTTGCTGGACAGGCCGACGTCGCGGTTGTCGTACCGGATGACCCGCAGACCGTGGCCGACCAGCTTCTCGCAGAACGCGATCCGCCACAGCAGCAGCTGGGCGCCCAGGCCCATGATGAGCAGGACGGGCGGGTCGTCGATGTCGCCCATGTCCTCGTAATACAGCTTCAGATCGCCGGAAATGGCATGCCCCGTGCGGACCTGCACCAGAAAGCTCCTATACCTCGATGTCGGAGGAGTGCTCGCGGCTGACTTCGACCATGAAGTTCGCGAAATAGCCGGTCAGTTGCGGATCCGACATCATCTGCCACTTGGGCGCCAGCAGCTTCATGTACCGCTCGACGTAGAGGAATTGCTTGCCGATCAGCACCAGCTCGCGGGGGAGCTTGACGTCGTAGGCGTCGGCCAGCGTCGACAGCTGCCGGCCGATGTCCGCGTAGGACATGTCGCCCAGGGTCTGCATGGTCAGCGGGGTGGCGAACTTCTCCAAATCCTTGGCGGCCTCGGCCTCCGGCTTCATGGTGCCGACGGCGCCCATCAGCACCACGATCTTGCCCGCCGCTGCGTGGTCCTTCTTGACCAGCAGCGCGTACACCAGCTCGCGCAGCAACCAGCGGGTGCGGGGATCGATGCGGCCCATGATCCCGAAGTCGAAGAAGACGATGCGACCCTGGTCGTCGACGTAGAGGTTCCCCGCGTGCAGGTCGCCGTGGAACAACCCGTGCCGCAGCCCGCCCTCGAACAGTGAGAACAGCAGCGCCTTCACCAGCTCGGTGCCGTCGAACCCGGCCTTGCGGATGGCGGCGACGTCGTCGATGCGGATCCCGTGCACCCGCTCCATCGTCAGCACCCGGTCGCTGGTGAAGTCCCAGAACACCTGCGGCACCCGGATGTTCTTGCCGAGCGGGGAGGTGTGCAGGTGCGCCACCCACGCCTCCATCGACTGCGCCTCCAGCCGGAAGTTCAGCTCCTCGGCCAGGTTGTCGGAGAAGTCGGCGACCACGTCTTGCGCCGAGAGCCGGCGGCCCAGCTTGGCCAGTTCGACGGCCTGGGCAAAACGCTTGAGGATCTGCAGGTCGGCCGCGACCCGGCGCCGGATGCCGGGGCGCTGGATCTTGACGACGACCTCCTCGCCGGTGTGCAGGGTGGCGTAGTGCACCTGCGCGATCGACGCCGACGCGAACGGCGTCTCGTCCCATTTGGCGAACAACTCGGACGGGTCGCCGCCGAGATCCTCGACGAAAAGCTTGTGCACTTCCTCGGAGTCGGCGGGCGGTACCCGGTCGAGCAGGCCGCGGAACTCGCGGGACAGCGATTCGCCGAACGCCCCGGGACTGGACGCGATGATCTGTCCGAATTTGACGTACGTCGGCCCCAGGTCGGCGAAGGTCTGCGGGAGCTGCTTGATCACCTTCTGCTGCCACGGGCCGCGACCCGGCAGCTTGGTGATGATGCGAGTGGCGGTGCGGGTGACCTGCCAACCTGTCACGGCGACCCGGGCCGCTTCGACCGGCAACGGCACCCGGTCGAGCTTGGCCCCCTCTCGGTGTTTGGTAGAGCTCATCAGTGCAGTGTGCCAAATGGGCGCGGATGAGTCCCAATCCTCTAACCCGGGCGCTCACCGCTATCGCCGGGTTTCCAGGGCTGCACCCAGCCCTCGATCGCCCAGCCCTCCCGCGCGGCGATCAGCTCGTACATGGTGGCGCCGTCGATCGTCTCCCGGATGATGTCGGCGTGCCCGGCATGCCGGGCCAGCTCGTTGATCACGTGCAGGACCACCCAGCGCACCGACCAGGCCCGCTGGTCCTTGGGAAACCACGGGATGTCCCGCGGGACGGGCACCGCGGCGTCCAGGTCCGCCGACTCAACCAGCCGCAGCGTCGTCGCGTTCTGGGCCCTGAACGCGTCCAGCAGCCCGGCCA
Organism: Mycobacterium sp. 1245852.3; assembly: GCF_001669335.1. Lineage (NCBI taxonomy): Bacteria > Bacillati > Actinomycetota > Actinomycetes > Mycobacteriales > Mycobacteriaceae > Mycobacterium > Mycobacterium sp. 1245852.3. The sequence goes on from NZ_LZLL01000464.1 coordinate 6,932, forward strand.
GCGTCTCGTCGGGCCGCATCACGTGCTGATCGGCGAACTCCCTGCTGATCTGCTCGAACGGACGGGGGTCTTTCGGCGGCGCGCCGGGCGCGGCGGCCACCCGCGCCATCCAGGTGCGCTGCATGCCGGTGGCGTGCTTGACCAGCCCGCCGATCGACAGCGCGCTGACCGAGGGCGTAGAGCGGGCCTGATCGTCGGTGAGGCCGTGGCTGACGGCGAAATACGCGCTCTGGTGATAGGCGAGGAATTCGCGCAGGGCGCTGCGTTCGTCGGCCACCGGCGGGGCGAGGGCGGGCATGTCAATCCTTCCTGTTGTGGACGTAAAGGTCGCGCAGGCAAGCAATTTCGGCGCCGTGATGGATCGCTTCTCGATTGATGTGCAAAACCAGCTCGGTCAGCGGGTAGTCGGCGTATGGCCCTTCGGCCGCGCCGCAGCGGCGGGTCAGGTCGGCGGCGGACAGCGAGCGCACGCCGGTGATCCACCTCGCGTACGTCTCGTCGAGCTGCCGCAGCGCGGTGGCGGCCTCGGTCGCATAGTCCCAACTCTGGTAGTCGGCCGGCGGTCCGCCGAAATGGTGATGGGCACGCATCGCGAATACGCCGACGATGACGTGCGCCATGCGCCACGCGATCGTGGTGAACGGTGCCGGGCTGGGCGCCGGGAACGCGAAATCGATCGACCCGTCCGGATGCACGGTCCAGCAGTCGGGCACGGGCTGCCAGAAGTACTCGTCGTCGGTCAGACCGTCCAGGCGCGGGCGCAATTGGTTGTGCCAGTGCCAGTCGAGTTGATCGGCCAGTTGGGTGGTCAAATCCGCCATGACGGTCAGCTTTCCAGCAACCCCGCGTCGCCGTAAGGTGCGGGCATGCAGGTGACTTCGGTGGCCTCGACCGAACTGTTCGTCGGACCGCCGGACACCCCGCTGCAGCTGGTGCGGGTCACCCTCGCGGGGGTGAGCGGGCCGACGTCGGTCCGCATCGACGGGGACGGGCTGACGGGCGAAGCGGTCGCCGATCTCAGCGACGAGGTCGTCGAGGTCCCCGTCACCGTTCACCGTCCCGTCGTCGGGCAACGCCGGCCGGCGCGGGCGCACGTCGGCGGCCAGCGGCTGCCGTTCGAGTTCACCGTGGCCGAGCCCGGCTGGACGATGTTCATGGTCAGCCACTTCCACTACGACCCGGTGTGGTGGAACACCCAGGGCGCCTACACCAGCGAGTGGACCGAAGACCCGCCGGGGCGGGCCCGCCAGCGCAACGGGTTCGACCTGGTGCACGCGCATCTGGAGATGGCCCGCCGCGACCCCGACTACAAGTTCGTGCTGGCCGAGGTCGACTACCTCAAGCCGTACTGGGACACCCGCCCCGAAGACCGGGCCGACCTGCGCCGGTTCATCGACCAGGGCCGCGTCGAGGTGATGGGCGGCACCTACAACGAACCCAACACCAACCTCACCAGCCCGGAAACGACGATTCGCAACCTGGTGCACGGCATGGGTTTTCAGCGCCACGTCGTCGGGGCTGACCCGGCGACCGCCTGGCAGCTGGACGTGTTCGGCCACGACCCGCAGTTCCCGGGCATGGCCGCCGATGCCGGGTTGACGTCGAGTTCGTGGGCCAGGGGACCGCACCACCAGTGGGGTCCCGCGCTGGGCGACGGCGACGTGGAGCGCATGCAGTTCGCCAGCGAGTTCGAATGGATCTCGCCGTCGGGCCGCGGGCTGCTTACCCACTACATGCCGGCGCACTATTCGGCGGGGTGGTGGATGGACTCCGCGGCGTCGCTGGGCGAGGCCGAGGAGGCCACGTGCGAGCTCTTCGACCAGCTCAAGAAGGTCGCGTTGACCCGCAACGTGTTGCTGCCGGTCGGCACCGACTACACCCCGCCCAACAAGTGGGTCACCGAGATCCACCGCGACTGGGCCGCCCGCTACACGTGGCCGCGGTTCGTGTGCGCGCTGCCCAGCGAGTTCTTCGCGGCGGTGCGCGCCGAGCTGGTGCGGCGCGACTGCGTGCCGTCGCCGCAAACCCGGGACATGAACCCGATCTACACCGGCAAGGACGTGTCCTACATCGACACCAAGCAGGCCAACCGGGCCGCCGAGAACGCCGTCCTGGCGGCCGAGCGTTTCTCGGCCTTCGCCGGGCTGCTGACCGGCGCCCCTTACCCGCAGGCCGCGCTGGCCAAGGCGTGGGTGCAGCTGGTCTACGGCGCGCACCACGACGCCATCACCGGGTCGGAATCCGACCAGGTGTACCTGGACCTGCTGACCGGGTGGCGCGACGCCTGGGAGCTGGGCCGCGCGGCCCGCGACAGCTCGCTGGCCCTGCTGTCCGGCGCCGTGGGCGGGGGCGACGTGATCGTGTGGAATCCGCTGAGCTGTCCGCGCACCGACGTCGTCACCCCCCACCTCGACCGGCCGGTCGGCGCCGGGGTCCGGGTGCTCGACGCCGACGGTGCCGAGCTGGCGGCGCACGTCGAGCACGGCGGGCGGTCGGTCAGCTGGTTGGCCGGCGAGGTGCCGCCGCTGGGTTGGCGGGCCTACCGGCTGGTCCCCGGTGAAGGCGGCGAACCGGCCGGCTGGGAACCGGTGCCGGGAACGGCGATCCGCAACGAGCACTACCGGATCGAGGTCGACCCGGTGCGCGGCGGGGGCGTCGCCTCGCTGATCCAGGACGGGCGCGAGCTGATGGCAGCCGGGCGGGTGGGCAACGAGCTCGCCGTCTACGAGGAATACCCGGCGCACCCGAGCCAGGGCGAGGGCCCGTGGCATCTGCTGCCCAAGGGGCCGATGGTGTGCTCGTCGGAAGGGCCCGCAGACGTGCGGGCCTGGCACGGGCCGCTGGGTCAGCGGCTGGTGGTGCGGGGCCGGATCGGGTCGCTGCTGCGCTACACCCAAACCCTGACGTTGTGGCGCGGGGTCGCGCGGGTGGACTGCCGCACCACGATCGACGAGTTCACCGGCGCCGACCAGTTGGTGCGGCTGCGCTGGCCGTGCCCGGTGCCGGGCGCCATGCCGGTCAGCGAGGTGGGCGACGCCGTCATCGGCCGCGGTTTCGCCCTGCTGCACGACGGATCGGGCGCCGTGGACACCGCCCAGCACCTGTGGACCCTGGACAACCCGGCGTACGGCTGGTTCGGCCTGTCCTCGGCGGCCCGGGTCCGAATCTCGGGCGCCGACGTGCGGGCGCTGTCGGTCGCCGAGGTGGTGTCGCCGACGGAGACGCTGTCCGGGCCGCTGGCCCGGGAGTTGATGGTCGCGCTGGTCCGCGCCGGCGTCACGGCCACCTGCAGCGGCGCCGACAAGCCGCGCTACGGCAACCTCGCAGTCGATTCCAACCTGCCCGACGCGCGCATCGCGCTGGGCGGGCCCGGTCGCAACGCCTTCGCCGCGGCCGTGTTGGCCGAGGCCCCGGCGCACGCCGAGGAGCTGGACCGCCAGTTGGCGACGACCGGCCGGGCCCTCGTGTGGGTGCCCGCCGAGACGCCGCTGGACGCGGTGTGGGTGCCCGACGCCGACCTGCGTCCGCCGCGGGCGTTGCCGGTGCTGATCATCGACGGCCGCGACGACGACCAGCTACGGGCCGCGATCGCCGCGGTGGTCGACGACCTCGGTGACGCCGAGATCGCCGTCGCTCAGCAGGCGCCGGCAGAAACGGGCGCTTTCGAGGACCGCACCGTCGCCCTGCTCAACCGCGGGGTGCCGAGCTTCGCCGTCGACACCGAGGGCACCCTGCACACCGCGCTGATGCGGTCCTGCACCGGCTGGCCGTCGGGCATCTGGATCGACGACCCGCGCCGCACCGCGCCGGACGGCTCCAACTTCCAACTGCAGCACTGGACGCACCACTTCGACTACGCGTTGGTCAGCGCGGCGGGTGACTGGCGGCGCGCCCGGATCGCCACCCACAGTGCGCAGTTCTCCCAGCCGCTGCTCGCCGTCACGCCGGACCGCCGCGGGGGCGCGCTCCCGCCGGCCGGGTCGCTGCTGCGGGTCGAGCCCGCCGAATCGGTACAGCTGGCCGCCCTCAAGGTGGCCGGCAATCCGCTGACCGCGGGCAGCGCGGCGCCGCTGGACCCGAACGCGGTCGCCCTGCGCCTGGTGGAGACCACCGGCGCGGGCACGCCCGTCGTTCTCGAGTCCGACGTCGCGACGCTGACCGGCCTGCACCGCGCCGACCTGCTGGAATCGCGCGCCGAACCCGTATCGTCGGTCGAGCTGCACGGCTATGAGGTGGCGACCGTGCTGGCCCGGTTCGACGCGTCCCGGGCGGCGACCGGCGCCGCCGCGCCGGCCCCGCACGCCGAGGCCGCGCAGCCGCTGTACGCGCGGTATTGGCTGCACAATCGCGGCCCCGCGCCCCTCGGCGGGCTGCCGGCGGTCGCCCATTTGCACCCGGTGCAGCTGACCGCCCAACCCGGCGACGAGGTGACGCTGCGGCTCACCGCGGCCAGCGACAGCACCGACGCCACCCTTCCCGGCGCCGTCACCCTCAGGTGTCCGGACGGGTGGACGGCCACGCCCGCCCACCTGCCCTTCACCCTGGGCGCCGGCGATCACCTGCACACCGACGTGGCGCTGAGGGTCCCGGCTGGCACCCCACCCGGGCGCTACCCGGTGCGCGCCGAACTGCGCGTCGCCGGCGAAGGCGTCCCGGCCTCCTGGCGACAGCCCGTCGAGGACGTGTGCGTGGTGACGGTGGGCGAGCCCGGCGACCTGATCTTCCTGGGCGGCGGCCCCGCCGAGGTCACGCTCGCACCCGGCGACGCGGGCGACCTGACGGTCACGGTCGGCAGCCACGCCGGGGCCGACCTGGCGCTGGAGGCCCATCTGATCAGCCCGTGGGGCACCTGGGAGTGGATGGGTCCCGCCGCGCTCGGCGCGGTGCTGCCCGCCCGCGGCGCCGTCGACTTAATCTTCCAGCTGACCCCGCCGGCCTGGCTGGCCCCCGGCCAGTGGTGGGCGCTGGTGCGGGTCGGTTGCGCCGGCCGGCTGGTCTACTCGCCGGCGGTGAAGGTGACGGTGACGGTGACATGACAGAGCTGAACTGCCCGACTCCTCCGCACGCCGACTTGCGGCGTGCATCGTCGTCGGGCGAGCATCCGATCGCGACCGTGGCTGGCCTGCCCGTACCGTCGGGCGTGCTCGACGCCGCCGAGGCGCGGCTGCGCGCCGGGCGCGATGCGGCCGCCCTGCCGGTCACCGGCACCAGCGAGGGCCGCCAACTGCGGCGGTGGCTGACCCAGCTGATCGTCACCGAGCGGGTGGTCGCCGTGGAGGCGGCCGCGCGCGGCCTGACCGCGAGCGGCGCCCCATCCGAGGCCGAGCTGCTGCCCGACGTGACCGCCCGGCTGGAGATCGGCAGCGTCGCCGCGGCCGTGCTGGCCGACCCGCGTGCCCGGGCGCTGTTCGCCGATGTCACCGCGGCGGTGCAAGTGGGCGACGCCGAGGTGGCCGCCTACCACGCCCGCAACCCGCTGCGGTTCGCCGCGCCGTTATCGGGCGAACACGGTTGGCGCACAACGGCGCTGGCCGCGCCGCCGCTGAACGAGGTGCGCCCGGCGATCGAAGGGCATCTGCGCGGCGCCGCGCGGCGCCGCGCCTTCCGGCTGTGGCTGGACGAGCGGCGCGCCGCGTTGGTGGAGCTGACGCCCGGCTACGAGCATCCCGGTGACCCCCGGCAACCCGACAACACCCACCGGCACTGAGCGCCATGCTCACCCTCGCGCTGGATATCGGCGGCACGAAAATTGCTGCGGGACTGGTGGATTCGGGGGGAAAGCTGGCGTACACCGCCATCCGCCCCACTCCGGTCACGACCTCCCCCGACGACGTCTGGGCCGTCGTCGAAGCGACGATCGCCGACGCCCTGGGGACGGCGGACGCCGCCGTCACGGCGGTGGGGATCGCGTCGGCCGGGCCCATCGATCTGCGCAGCGGATCCGTCAGCCCCATCAACATCGGCAGCTGGGACCGGTTCCCGTTGCGCGACAGGGTCGCCGCGGCGGTGCCCGGGCTGCCGGTGGTTCTGGCCGGCGACGGCGTCTGTATGGCGTTGGGGGAGCACTGGATTGGAGCGGGCAAAACGGCGGGGCCCGACGCCCGATTCCTGCTCGGCATGGTGGTCTCCACCGGGGTGGGCGGCGGCCTGGTGTTCGACGGCGTCCCCTACTCGGGGCGCACCGGCAACGCCGGTCACGTCGGGCACGTGGTGGTCGAGCTGGACGGCCGGCCCTGCACCTGCGGCGGGCACGGCTGCGTCGAAACCGTCGCGTCCGGGCCGTGGATGGTGCGCTGGGCGCGGGAAAACGGATGGTCCGCGCCGGCCGGCGCCGGCGCGAGCGACCTGGCCGCCGCCGCGGCATCAGACCCGTTGGCGCAGCGGGCGTTTCAGCGCGGAGCCAACGCGCTTGCCGCGATGATCGCCTCCGTCGGTGCGGTGTGCGATCTGGACCTGGTGGTGATCGGGGGAGGCGTCGCCAGATCCGGGCCGCTGCTCTTCGACCCGCTGCGCGCGAAGCTCGCCGAATACGCCGGCCTGGACTTCTTGTCCGGGCTGCGGGTGGTGCCGGGGGAACTCGGCGGTGCGGCCGGTCTGATCGGCGCCGCCCGGCTCGCGGGCCTCGGCTGACCCCACGCGGGTTTCATGCCAAGGTCATTGTCATGAACCACAGCATCGACGCCCTCGCGGTCGTGGTCACCGGGCTGCTGGTCGGTGTGGAGCTGGCGGTCGCGGTGTTCTTCCACCCGCTGATCGCCCGGCTGCCCGACGACGCCTTCCGGGCGGCGCGCGGCGGCGCCGGCCGGGCGCTGGGCACGACGATGCCCTTCTGGTACGCCATCGTCCTGCTGCTGTTGGTGTCGCTCGCGGTCCAGGAGCGCGGCGCCCCACGCGATTGGCTCTGCGGCGTCGCCGCGGGCCTGATGGCCGTGGTGGTGTTGTCGACGGTCGCCCTGCTGGTGCCGATCAACAACCGCATCGCGAAGTGGCCCAGCACCGGTGAGCTCTCGCGTGAGCTCGCCGCCCGCTGGGATCGCCGGCACCGCGTGCGGGTGATCCTGCTGCTGGCGGTGTTCGTGCTGCTGGCCCTCGCCGTCACCTGAGTCCGCCGTTTTGGCTGACCGCGCCAGGTCGCGCTATTCTGTTGGCCGATCCACCGAAGACCGTCGGTCACCGAGCAATCGGTTGAAGGTCCGGGAGCATCCCGGCGGCCCACGCAGGAGGACGAGGCATCAGCGCCGGCTCGCGCCGGCGCATTTTCACGCCCCGGCCGCTTCTGCGCCGGGGCGTTCGTCGTTCTTGCGGGGGATCGAGACGACACGTCGCATTGACTTTCACTTCAGGAGGTAGGCATGGCCAGGGCTGACAAGGCCACCGCCGTTGCAGACATCGCCGAGCAGTTCAAGGAATCGACCGCGACCCTGATCACGGAATACCGCGGTCTGACCGTCGCCAACCTGGCCGAACTGCGGCGCTCGCTGGGCGGCGCGGCCACCTACTCGGTGGCCAAGAACACGCTGGTCAAGCGGGCGGCCTCGGAGGCCGGGGTCGAGGGGCTCGACGAGCTTTTCGCCGGCCCGACGGCCATCGCCTTCGTCACCGGGGAACCGGTCGACGCCGCCAAGGCGATCAAGACCTTCGCCAAGGAACACAAGGCGCTGGTCATCAAGGGCGGCTACATGGACGGCCGTGCGCTGACGGTCGCCGAAGTCGAGCGCATCGCCGACCTCGAGTCGCGCGAGGTGCTGCTGGCCAAGCTGGCCGGCGCGATGAAGGGCAACCTGGCCAAGGCGGCCGGGCTGTTCAACGCTCCGGCGTCGCAGGTCGCCCGCCTGGCGGCCGCTCTGCAGGAGAAGAAGGCTGCAGAGGGGCCAGCAGCTCCGGCAGAGCCCGCGCCCGCCGCGGTATCCACCCCGGAACCCGCTTCGGAAGCACCCGCTGAGGCGCCGGAAACCCCGGCCGAAGCCGAATAACAACCACCCCGGAACCTGGGAAAAACAAGGAAGGACCCACACCCATGGCAAAGCTGTCCACTGACGACCTGCTCGACGCGTTCAAGGAAATGACCCTGCTCGAGCTCTCCGACTTCGTGAAGAAGTTCGAGGAGACCTTCGAGGTCACCGCGGCCGCCCCGGTCGCCGTTGCCGCCGCCGGCGGTGGCGCCGCCGGTGGCGCGCCCGCCGAGGCCGCCGAGGAGCAGTCGGAGTTCGACGTCATCCTCGAGGCCGCCGGCGACAAGAAGATCGGCGTCATCAAGGTGGTCCGCGAGATCGTCTCCGGCCTGGGCCTCAAGGAGGCCAAGGACCTGGTCGACGGCGCCCCCAAGCCGCTGCTGGAGAAGGTGGCCAAGGAGGCCGCCGACGAGGCCAAGACCAAGCTCGAGGCCGCCGGCGCCACCGTCACCGTCAAGTAAGTCACTGCGCACCAAACCCCCGGGATCGCCATCCCGGGGGTTTCGTGCGCTCAGCGCCCCTGCATCGCCGTGTGCAGCGAGCGGGTAACCCGCTCCGGTGAATCACCAAGGGCGACAAGCAGGTTCGACGTCATCGAGCCGAGCACCGGCACGACGGCCGAGCTGTCAGCGCCGTAATAGCCGGCCAGCTCTAGCATGACGAACCCGTGGATCAACGCCCAGAACTGGGCCGCGGTGGCCACCACGGACGCGTCGTCGGTCGCGGCGCCGGCGGCGATCCGGCCGGCCACCATGCAGCGGTGCACTCCGCGCACCACGTGCGCGAAGCTCGGGTAGTCCCGCTCGATCTCGGCGACCGTCAGCGTCAGGACGTTGTGGGCGGGTGCGTTGATGCCGTGCGCGCTGGTGCTGCCGAACATCAGCCGGTACATGTGCGGGCGCTCGATGGCGTAGCGGCGGTAGGCCGCCCCGATCACGAACAGGTCCGCGACCGGGTCGTCGGTGCGCGGCACCGTCAGCGCGGCGTCGAACTGGCGCAGGCCCTCCTCGGCCACCTCGGCGATGAGCCCGCGCATCCCGCCGAAATGGGTGTAGACCGCCATCGTGGAGGTCCCCGCAGCGCCGGCCACCTTGCGGGTCTGCAGGGCGTCGGGTCCGTCCTCGTCGAGCAGGGCGACCGCCGCGTGCAGCATCCCCTCGCGGACGCTGCGCTGAACGTCTGAAGTCATCGTTGCCATCTTCTCATCGGCGGCGTACCGTGCCAATAACGCTGAAATAACAATGTTATAGGAGCTCAGCCATGGCGACTGCGACACCCGTCAAGCCCGGCAATCCCTACCTCGAGGACTTTCTCGCGCCGGTGCGCACCGAGGTCACCGCGCACGACCTGCGCGTCACCGGGCACATCCCCGACCACCTCGACGGGCGCTACCTGCGCAACGGGCCCAACCCGGTCGCCGAGGTGAACCCGGCCGTCTACCACTGGTTCAGCGGCGACGGCATGGTGCACGGGGTGGCGCTGCGCGGCGGCGAGGCGCGCTGGTATCGCAACCGGTGGGTGCGCACCGCCCACGTCTGCGCCGAACTCGGCGAGCCGGCGCCCAGCGGATTGGACCCGCGGGCGGGCATGCTCTCCGTCGGGCCCAACACCAACGTGCTGAGCCATGCCGGACAAACCCTCGCGCTCGTCGAGGGGGGCGGGGCGAACTACCGCCTGACCGACGAGTTGGACACCGAGGGGCCTTGCGATTTCGACGGGACATTGTTCGGGGGCTACACCGCACATCCGCACGCCGATCCGCGGACCGGCGAATTGCACGCCGTCTCCTACTCGTTCACCCGCGGGCGCACCGTGCAGTACTCGGTCATCGACACCGCCGGCCGGGCCCGGCGCACGGTGGACATCGAGGTCGGCGGGTCGCCGATGATGCACGACTTCTCGCTGACCGACAAATACGTGGTGATCTACGACCTGCCGGTGACCTTCGACCCCGTGCAGGTGATGCCGACCAACGTGCCGCGCTGGCTGAGTCTGCCGGCCCGGCTTTTGCTGCAGTCGCTCATCGGACGCGTGCGGGTGCCCAGCCCGATGACGACCGTGATCAACCGCAATCGCGAGCCGATCAACCGGATGCCCTACCGCTGGAACCCCGGCTACCAAGCGCGCATCGGCGTCATGCCGAGGGAGGGCCACGGGAGCAATGCGGGCAAGGATGGCATCCGCTGGTTCGACATCGAACCCTGCTACGTCTACCACCCGCTCAACGCCTACTCCGAGATGCGTGCTGGCGCAGAGGTTCTGGTGCTCGACGTGGTGCGCTACTCGCGGATGTTCGACCGCGACCTGCGCGGTCCCGGCGACAGCCTGCCGACGCTGGACCGCTGGACCGTCAACCTGGCCACCGGGGCGGTCACCAGCGAGCGCCGCGACGATCGTCCACAGGAATTCCCACGGATCAACGAGTCGCTGTTGGGTGGGCGGCACCGGTACGGCTACACCATCGGCACCGAGGGCGGTTACCTGTCCGGCGGGGCGGCCGAGATGACCACCGCACTTTACAAACACGACTACGCCACGGGTTCTTGCGCGGCCGCCGGCCTGGATGCCGGCCTTTTGCTCGGCGAGATGTCCTTTGTGCCCAATCCCACACCCCGCGCCGAGGATGACGGCATCCTGATCGGCTTCGGCTATCACCGCGAGCACGACGAGGGCCAACTGCTCTTGCTGGACGCGCAGACGCTCGAGCAGGTCGCCACCGTGCACCTACCGCAGCGGGTGCCGATGGGCTTCCACGGCAACTGGGCGCCCACTGGCTAACGTTTGGCTAACACGTGCGTCAAATAAGTTGTGCCATCGGGGCTTCCGGCTGATCTCAGGACGGCCAATTTTTCCCGGCAGTGCTCCGCATCCCTGATGCCGTGTGGCAGCCGTGCGCTACAGTGACTCATGCCACACAAAAGGGCAGGTGGCGGGCACGAGTGTCGACGGAAGGATTCCCCATGGGCGTCGCTATCGAGGTGAATGGACTGACGAAGTCCTTCGGCTCCTCGAGGATTTGGGAAGACGTGACGTTGGAAATCCCCGCCGGGGAGGTCAGCGTCCTGCTGGGGCCGTCGGGTACCGGCAAATCCGTGTTCCTGAAGTCCTTGATCGGTTTGTTGCGGCCCGAGCGCGGCTCGGTCGTCATCGACGGCACGGACATCCTGCAATGTACGGCCAAGGAGCTCTACGAGATCCGCACGCTGTTCGGTGTGATGTTCCAGGACGGCGCCCTGTTCGGATCGATGAACCTGTTCGACAACGCGGCTTTCCCGCTGCGCGAGCACACCAAGAAGAAGGAAGGCGAGATCCGTGACATCGTCATGGAGAAGCTGACCCTGGTCGGTCTCGGCGGCGACGAGAAGAAGTTCCCCGGAGAGATCTCCGGTGGTATGCGCAAGCGCGCCAGCCTGGCCCGCGCCCTGGTGATGGACCCGCAGATCATCCTCTGCGACGAGCCCGACTCCGGTCTGGACCCGGTCCGTACCGCCTACCTGAGCCAGTTGATCCTCGACATCAACGCCCAGATCGACGCCACGGTGCTGATCGTTACCCACAACATCAACATCGCCCGCACGGTGCCGGACAACATGGGCATGCTGTTCCGCCGCAAGCTGGTCATGTTCGGCCCGCGCGAGGTGCTGCTGACCAGCGACGAGCCCGTCGTGCGGCAGTTCCTCAACGGTCGCCGGATCGGACCGATCGGCATGTCCGAGGAGAAGGACGAGGCGACGATGGCCGAAGAGCAGGCCGCCCTGGACGCCGGCCAGCATGCCGGCGGTGTCGAGGAGATCGAGGGCGTGCCCCCGCAGATCGTCGCCTCGCCGGGCATGCCGGAGCGCAAGGCCGTCGCCCGCCGCCAGGCGCGGGTGCGTGAGATCCTGCACACGCTGCCGCAGAAGGCCCAAGCCGCGATCATCGACGACATGGAAGGCACCCACAAGTACCGCGCACACGAGGTCGGCGAGTAGGCAGCGACGTCCGGCGGTTCGCGATAACTCCGCGTAACACTCCCGGCCCGCCCTCTTGACGACGGGCCGTAAACGGGCCAGTCTGTTGGGCAGCATGTACCGGAATGGCCCAAGGGAAGTCGAGATCGCCAGCCAGCGCCGATGTCCCTGGACTGCTAACGCTGGGAAGTTGAGGAATGCGCGGTCCTGCGCTATTGTTGGACGTTGCGCTGGCTACCTCCTGCCCACCTCACCCGCCACCTGACACCGTGGTCTAAGCCTGAGCCCCCTTACGTGGCTTAGTTCTAGTTGCGCGTGAGATCCGGACAGTTCGTTCGCCGGCCGAACCGACACAATTCGCGGCGAGCTGGCCGGTGGTCCCGGCCTTCGTGAGTCGCACGAGGTGCTGGAAGGATGCATCTTGGCAGATTTCCGCCAGAGCAAGACGGATCGCCCACAAAGTTCCTCTAACGGAAGTTCCTCAAACGGCTCCGTGCCCGGAGCGCCCAACCGAGTTTCCTTCGCCAAGCTCCGCGAACCGCTCGAGGTTCCCGGCCTGCTTGACGTGCAGATCGACTCCTTCGAGTGGTTGATCGGCGCGCCGCGGTGGCGCGAGGCCGCCGCCGCCCGCGGCGACGTCACTCCGGTGGGCGGCCTGGAAGAGGTGCTCTACGAGCTCTCGCCGATCGAGGACTTTTCCGGCTCGATGTCGCTGTCGTTCTCCGACCCGCGTTTCGACGAGGTCAAGGCGCCGGTCGACGAGTGCAAAGACAAGGACATGACGTACGCGGCCCCGCTGTTCGTCACGGCCGAGTTCATCAACAACAACACCGGCGAGATCAAGAGCCAGACGGTGTTCATGGGTGACTTCCCGATGATGACCGAGAAGGGCACCTTCATCATCAACGGCACCGAGCGTGTCGTGGTCAGCCAGCTGGTCCGCTCGCCCGGTGTGTACTTCGACGAGACGATCGACAAGTCCACCGAGAAGCTGCTGCACAGCGTCAAGGTGATCCCCAGCCGGGGCGCCTGGCTGGAGTTCGACGTCGACAAGCGCGACACCGTCGGCGTCCGCATCGACCGCAAGCGCCGCCAGCCCGTCACCGTGCTGCTCAAGGCGCTGGGCTGGACCAACGAGCAGATCACCGAGCGGTTCGGCTTCTCCGAGATCATGATGTCGACGCTGGAGAAGGACAACACCGCCGGCACCGACGAGGCGCTGCTGGACATCTACCGCAAGCTGCGTCCGGGCGAGCCGCCGACCAAGGAGTCCGCGCAGACCCTGCTGGAGAACCTGTTCTTCAAGGAGAAGCGCTACGACCTGGCCCGCGTCGGCCGTTACAAGGTCAACAAGAAGCTCGGCCTGAACGTGGGCGAGCCGATCACGAGCTCGACGCTGACCGAGGAAGACGTCGTCGCCACCATCGAGTACCTGGTGCGCCTGCACCACGCCCGTACGGATGGCCAGCCCGCGGTCATGACTGTCCCCGGCGGCACCGAGGTGCCGGTGGAGACCGACGACATCGACCACTTCGGCAACCGGCGGTTGCGCACGGTCGGCGAGCTGATCCAGAACCAGATCCGGGTCGGCATGTCCCGGATGGAGCGCGTCGTGCGCGAGCGGATGACCACCCAGGACGTCGAGGCCATCACGCCGCAGACCCTGATCAACATCCGGCCGGTCGTCGCCGCGATCAAGGAGTTCTTCGGCACCAGCCAGCTGTCGCAGTTCATGGACCAGAACAACCCGCTGTCCGGGCTGACCCACAAGCGTCGTCTCTCGGCGCTGGGCCCCGGCGGTCTGTCCCGTGAGCGCGCCGGCCTGGAGGTCCGTGACGTCCACCCGTCGCACTACGGCCGCATGTGCCCGATCGAGACCCCGGAGGGTCCGAACATCGGTCTGATCGGCTCGCTGTCGGTGTACGCCCGGGTCAACCCGTTCGGCTTCATCGAGACGCCGTACCGCAAGGTGGTCGACGGTGTGGTCTCCGACGAGATCCACTACCTGACCGCCGACGAGGAGGACCGCCACGTCGTGGCGCAGGCCAACTCGCCGATCGACGACAAGGGCCGGTTCGAGGAGTCGCGCGTCCTGGTCCGCCGCAAGGCGGGCGAGGTCGAATACGTCCCGTCCTCCGAGGTGGACTACATGGACGTGTCGCCGCGCCAGATGGTGTCGGTGGCCACGGCCATGATCCCGTTCCTCGAGCACGACGACGCCAACCGCGCCCTGATGGGTGCCAACATGCAGCGCCAGGCGGTTCCGCTGGTGCGCAGCGAGGCGCCGCTGGTGGGCACCGGCATGGAGTTGCGCGCGGCGATCGACGCCGGCGACGTGGTGGTGGCCGACAAGGCCGGCGTGATCGAGGAGGTCTCCGCCGACTACATCACCGTGATGGCCGACGACGGCACCCGGCACACCTACCGGATGCGCAAGTTCGAGCGATCCAACCACGGCACCTGCGCCAACCAGTCGCCGATCGTCGACGCCGGTGAGCGGGTCGAGGCCGGTCAGGTCATCGCCGACGGTCCGTGCACCGAGAACGGCGAGATGGCGCTCGGCAAGAACCTGCTCGTGGCGATCATGCCGTGGGAAGGCCACAACTACGAGGACGCGATCATCCTGTCCAACCGCCTGGTTGAGGAGGACGTGCTCACCTCGATCCACATCGAGGAGCACGAGATCGACGCCCGCGACACCAAGCTGGGCGCCGAGGAGATCACCCGGGACATCCCGAACGTCTCCGACGAGGTGCTGGCCGACCTGGACGAGCGCGGCATCGTGCGCATCGGTGCCGAGGTCCGCGACGGCGACATCCTGGTCGGCAAGGTCACCCCGAAGGGTGAGACCGAGCTGACCCCGGAGGAGCGGCTGCTGCGCGCGATCTTCGGCGAGAAGGCCCGCGAGGTCCGCGACACCTCACTGAAGGTGCCGCACGGCGAGTCCGGCAAGGTCATCGGCATCCGGGTGTTCTCCCGCGAGGACGACGACGAGCTGCCGGCCGGTGTCAACGAGCTGGTGCGCGTCTACGTGGCCCAGAAGCGCAAGATCTCCGACGGTGACAAGCTCGCCGGACGCCACGGCAACAAGGGCGTCATCGGCAAGATCCTGCCGCAGGAGGACATGCCGTTCCTGCCGGACGGCACGCCGGTCGACATCATCCTGAACACCCACGGTGTGCCGCGACGGATGAACATCGGCCAGATCTTGGAGACCCACCTCGGGTGGGTGGCCAAGTCCGGCTGGAACATCGAGGGCACGCCCGACTGGGCGGCGAACCTGCCGGAGGACCTGCGGCACGCGCAGCCGGACCAGATCGTGTCGACGCCGGTGTTCGACGGCGCCAAGGAGGAGGAGCTGCAGGGCATGCTGTCCTGCACGCTGCCCAACCGCGACGGCGAGGTCATGGTCGACGGCGACGGCAAGGCGGTGCTGTTCGACGGCCGCAGCGGCGAGCCGTTCCCGTACCCGGTGACCGTTGGCTACATGTACATCATGAAGCTGCACCACCTGGTGGACGACAAGATCCACGCCCGCTCCACCGGTCCGTACTCGATGATCACGCAGCAGCCGCTGGGTGGTAAGGCGCAGTTCGGTGGTCAGCGCTTCGGTGAGATGGAGTGCTGGGCCATGCAGGCCTACGGCGCGGCGTACACGCTGCAGGAGCTGTTGACCATCAAGTCCGACGACACCGTCGGCCGGGTCAAGGTGTACGAGGCGATCGTCAAGGGCGAGAACATCCCGGAGCCGGGTATCCCCGAGTCCTTCAAGGTGTTGCTCAAGGAGCTGCAGTCGCTCTGCCTCAACGTCGAGGTGCTCTCCTCCGACGGTGCGGCGATCGAGTTGCGCGAAGGCGAGGACGAAGACCTCGAGCGGGCAGCGGCGAACCTGGGAATCAACCTGTCCCGCAACGAATCCGCGTCCGTCGAGGATCTCGCCTAGCTTGACCCCACGCAAAGCGTTTTTTCAGTTACTAAACCCGCAAGGGGAAAGGGAGTTACGTGCTCGACGTCAACTTCTTCGATGAACTCCGTATCGGCCTGGCCACCGCGGAGGACATCAGGCAATGGTCTTACGGCGAGGTCAAGAAGCCGGAGACGATCAACTACCGCACGCTGAAGCCGGAGAAGGACGGCCTGTTCTGCGAGAAGATCTTCGGACCGACTCGCGACTGGGAGTGCTACTGCGGCAAGTACAAGCGGGTCCGGTTCAAGGGCATCATCTGTGAGCGCTGCGGCGTCGAGGTGACCCGCGCCAAGGTGCGTCGCGAGCGGATGGGTCACATCGAGCTGGCCGCTCCCGTCACGCACATCTGGTACTTCAAGGGCGTGCCGTCGCGGCTGGGGTACCTGCTCGACCTGGCGCCCAAGGATCTCGAGAAGATCATCTACTTCGCCGCCTACGTCATCACCTCGGTCGACGAGGAGATGCGCCACAACGAGCTCTCGACCCTCGAGGCCGAAATGCTGGTGGAGCGCAAGGCCATTGAGGACCAGCGCGACGCCGACCTGGAGGCCCGCGCCCAGAAGCTCGAGGCCGACCTGGCCGAGCTGGAGGCCGAGGGCGCGAAAGCCGACGCACGCCGCAAGGTTCGCGACGGCGGCGAGCGCGAGATGCGTCAGCTGCGCGACCGTGCTCAGCGCGAGCTGGACCGGCTCGAGGAGATCTGGACGACCTTCACCAAGCTGGCCCCCAAGCAGCTGATCGTCGACGAGAACCTCTACCGCGAGCTGATCGACCGCTTCGGTGAGTACTTCACCGGCGCCATGGGCGCGGAGTCGATCCAGAAGCTGATCGAGAACTTCGACATCGACGCCGAGGCCGAGATCCTGCGTGACGTCATCCGGAACGGCAAGGGGCAGAAGAAGCTTCGCGCCCTCAAGCGGCTCAAGGTGGTCGCCGCGTTCCAGCAGTCGGGCAACTCCCCGATGGGCATGGTGCTCGACGCCGTCCCGGTGATCCCGCCGGAGCTGCGCCCGATGGTGCAGCTCGACGGTGGCCGGTTCGCCACGTCGGACCTCAACGACCTGTACCGCCGGGTGATCAACCGGAACAACCGGCTCAAGAGGCTGATCGACCTCGGTGCCCCCGAGATCATCGTCAACAACGAGAAGCGGATGTTGCAGGAGTCCGTGGACGCGCTGTTCGACAACGGCCGCCGCGGCCGCCCGGTCACCGGGCCGGGTAACCGCCCGCTGAAGTCGCTGTCGGATCTGCTCAAGGGTAAGCAGGGCCGGTTCCGCCAGAACCTGCTCGGTAAGCGCGTCGACTACTCGGGCCGTTCGGTCATCGTGGTCGGCCCGCAGCTCAAGCTGCACCAGTGCGGTCTGCCCAAGCTGATGGCGCTGGAGCTGTTCAAGCCGTTCGTGATGAAGCGACTGGTCGACCTGAACCACGCGCAGAACATCAAGAGCGCCAAGCGCATGGTCGAGCGCCAGCGTCCCCAGGTGTGGGATGTCCTCGAAGAGGTCATCGCCGAGCACCCGGTGCTGCTGAACCGCGCGCCCACCCTGCACCGGCTGGGTATCCAGGCCTTCGAGCCGATGCTGGTGGAAGGCAAGGCAATTCAGCTGCACCCGCTGGTGTGTGAGGCGTTCAACGCCGACTTCGACGGTGACCAGATGGCGGTGCACCTGCCGCTGTCCGCCGAGGCGCAGGCCGAGGCACGCATCCTGATGCTGTCGAGTAACAACATCCTGTCGCCCGCGTCGGGCCGACCGCTGGCCATGCCGCGTCTGGACATGGTGACCGGTCTGTACTACCTGACCACCGAAGTCGACGGGGACAAGGGCGAATATAAGGCAGCCGCCAAGGATGAGCCCGAGGTCGGGGTGTACGCCTCGCCGGCCGAGGCGATCATGGCGTCGGACCGTGGCGTGCTGTCGGTGCGGGCCAAGATCAAGGTGCGGCTGACCCAGTTGCGTCCGCCGGCCGAGATCGAGGCCGAGCTGTTCGGCGCCAACGGCTGGCAGCCCGGCGATGCCTGGTTAGCCGAGACCACCCTGGGCCGGGTGCTGTTCAACGAGCTGCTGCCGGTGGGCTATCCGTTCGTGAACAAGCAGATGCACAAGAAGGTGCAGGCGTCGATCATCAACGATCTGGCCGAGCGCTACCCGATGATCGTGGTCGCGCAGACCGTGGACAAGCTCAAGGACGCCGGGTTCTACTGGGCGACCCGCAGCGGTGTCACGGTCTCGATGGCCGACGTGCTCGTCCCGCCGCGCAAGAAGGAAATCCTCGACCAGTACGAGGAGCGCGCCGAGAAGGTCGAAAAGCAGTTCCAGCGTGGTGCTTTGAACCACGACGAGCGCAACGAGGCGCTGGTGGAGATCTGGAAGGAAGCCACCGACGAGGTCGGTCAGGCGCTGCGGGAGCACTACCCGGCCGACAACCCGATCATCACGATCGTCGACTCGGGCGCCACGGGTAACTTCACCCAGACGCGAACGCTGGCCGGCATGAAGGGTCTGGTGACCAACCCGAAGGGTGAGTTCATCCCGCGTCCGGTCAAGTCCTCGTTCCGTGAGGGCCTGACCGTGCTGGAGTACTTCATCAACACCCACGGTGCTCGAAAGGGCTTGGCGGACACCGCGTTGCGTACCGCCGACTCCGGGTACCTGACGCGTCGTCTGGTGGACGTGAGCCAGGACGTCATCGTCCGCGAGCACGACTGCGAGACCGAGCGGGGCATCCTCGTCGAGCTGGCCGAGCGCCAGCCCGACGGCACCGTGATCCGTGACCCGTACATCGAAACCTCGGCGTACGCACGGACTTTGGGCGCCGACGCGGTCGACGAGGCCGGCAACGTCGTCGTGCCGCGTGGCGAGGACCTGGGTGACCCGGAGATCGACGCCCTGCTGGCCGCGGGCATCACGTCGGTCAAGGTGCGCTCGGTGCTGACGTGTACCACCGGAACCGGCGTGTGTGCCACCTGCTACGGGCGGTCCATGGCGACCGGCAAGCTGGTCGACATCGGTGAGGCCGTCGGTATCGTCGCGGCGCAATCCATCGGTGAGCCCGGTACCCAGCTGACCATGCGTACCTTCCACCAGGGTGGTGTCGGTGAGGACATCACCGGCGGTCTGCCCCGGGTGCAGGAGCTGTTCGAGGCGCGCATCCCGCGCGGCAAGGCGCCGATCGCCGACGTCACCGGGCGGGTCCGTCTCGAGGACGGTGAGCGCTTCTACAAGATCACCATCGTTCCCGACGACGGCAGCGAAGAGGTCGTGTACGACAAGCTGTCTAAGCGGCAGCGGCTGCGGGTGTTCAAGCACGAGGACGGTTCCGAGCGGGTGCTCTCCGACGGCGACCACGTCGAGGTGGGCCAGCAGCTGATGGAAGGCTCGGCCGACCCGCACGAGGTGCTGCGCGTGCAGGGCCCCCGCGAGGTGCAGATCCACCTGGTCCGTGAGGTCCAGGAGGTCTACCGCGCACAGGGTGTGTCGATCCACGACAAGCACATCGAGGTGATCGTTCGCCAGATGCTGCGCCGCGTCACCATCATCGACTCGGGCTCGACGGAGTTCCTGCCCGGCTCGCTGATCGACCGTGCGGAGTTCGAGGCGGAGAACCGCCGCGTGGTGGCCGAGGGCGGCGAGCCCGCGGCCGGGCGTCCGGTGCTGATGGGTATCACGAAGGCGTCGCTGGCCACCGACTCGTGGCTGTCCGCGGCGTCGTTCCAGGAGACCACGCGAGTGCTGACCGATGCGGCGATCAACTGCCGCAGCGACAAGCTCAACGGTCTGAAGGAGAACGTGATCATCGGAAAGCTGATCCCGGCCGGTACCGGTATCAACCGGTACCGCAACATCCAGGTGCAGCCGACCGAGGAGGCCCGGGCCGCCGCGTACACGATCCCGTCCTACGAGGATCAGTACTACAGCCCGGACTTCGGCCAGGCCACCGGTGCCGCGGTGCCGCTGGACGACTACGGCTACAGCGACTACCGCTAGTCGACAACGAAAAAAGCCCCGGGGTTCGCCCCGGGGCTTTTTCGTTGCGTCGCATTGCCGAACGTGAAGTTAACTTCACCCTCGACGCCGAGCGTGCAACTACCTTCACGTTCGCGGTCGGCCTGCGCTCGCGTCACTACCCCTCACTAGACTGTCCCCGTGCTCATCGGTTCACACGTCCGCAACGACGACCCGCTGGCCGCCGCGCAGGCCGACGGAGCCGACGTCGTGCAGTTCTTCCTCGGCAACCCGCAGAGCTGGAAAAAACCCAAGCCCCGCGAGGACGCCGAGGCGCTCAAAGCGTCGACCGTCCCGCTGTACGTCCATGCGCCGTACCTCATCAACGTCGCGTCGGCGAACAACCGCATCCGGATCCCGTCGCGCAAGATCCTGCAGGACACCTGCGACGCGGCCGCGCAGATCGACGCGACGGCGGTCATCGTGCATGGCGGCCACGCCGACGACGACGACATGGAAGCCGGCTTCCAGCGGTGGGTCAAAGCGCTGGACTACCTGGAATCAGACGTGCAGGTGTACCTGGAGAACACCGCCGGCGGTGACCACGCGATGGCCCGCTATTTCGACACCATCGGCCGGCTGTGGGATCACATCGGCGACAAGGGAATTGGCTTCTGCCTGGACACCTGCCACGCCTGGGCCGCCGGGGAGGCCCTGATCGACGCAGTCGACAGGATCAAGTCGCTGACCGGACGCATCGACCTGGTGCACTGCAACGACTCGAGGGACGCGGCCGGCTCCGGTGCCGACCGGCACGCCAACTTCGGCACCGGCCAGATCGACCCGCAGCTGCTCGTCGCGGTCGTCGAGGCCGCCGGCGCACCGGTGATCTGCGAAACCGCGGACGAGGGCCGCAAGGACGACATCGCCTTCCTGCGGGAGAACGTCAAGGACTAACCCGCTGTTACACCTCTTGTGCAGCTGTCGGGAAAATGTAACATTGGTGGCATGTCGGATACGCATGTCGTCACCAACCAGGTCCCGCCCCTGGAGAACCACAACCCCGCCAGTTCCGCCGTGCTCATCGAGGCCCTGATCCGCGAGGGCGGCCAGTGGGGCCTGGACGAGGTGAACGAGGTTGGGGCGCTGTCGGCCACCCACCAGGCGCAGCGGTGGGGCGAGCTCGCCGACCGCAATCGGCCCGTCCTGCACACCCACGACCGCAACGGCCACCGCATCGACGAGGTCGAATACGACCCCGCCTACCACGAACTGATGCGCGCGGCGATCGCCCACGGCATGCACGCCGCGCCCTGGGCCGACGAGCGGCCGGGCGCGCACGTGGTCCGCGCCGCCAAGACGTCGGTGTGGACGGTCGAGCCGGGCCACGTCTGCCCGATCTCGATGACGTACGCCGTCGTTCCCGCGCTGCGCTTCAACCCCGAGCTGGCTAGGGTGTACGAGCCGCTGCTGACCAGCCGCGAATACGACCCCGAGCTCCGGCTGGCCACCACCAAGCCGGGTATCACCGCGGGCATGTCGATGACGGAGAAACAGGGTGGCTCCGACGTGCGCGCCGGCACCACCCAGGCGATCCCCAACGCTGACGGCACCTACCGCCTGACCGGTCACAAGTGGTTCACCTCGGCGCCGATGTGCGACATCTTCCTGGTGCTCGCGCAGGCACCGGGCGGGCTGTCGTGCTTTCTGCTGCCGCGGGTGTTGCCCGACGGCACCCGCAACCGGATGTTTTTGCAGCGGCTCAAGGACAAGCTCGGCAACCACGCCAACGCGTCCAGCGAAGTCGAATACGACGGCGCGATCGCGTGGCTGGTGGGGGAGGAAGGGCGCGGGGTGCCCACCATCATCGAGATGGTCAACCTGACCCGGCTGGACTGCACGCTGGGCAGCGCCACCAGCATGCGCACCGGTCTGACCCGCGCGATCTACCACGCCCAGCACCGAAAGGCGTTCGGCGCCTACCTGATTGACCAGCCGCTGATGCGTAACGTATTGGCTGACCTGGCCGTGGAGGCGGAGGCGGCGACCATGGTCGCGATGCGGATGGCCGGGGCGACCGACAGGGCCGTGCGTGGCGACCAGCGCGAGGCGCTGCTGCGCCGGATCGGCCTGGCGGCCAGCAAGTACTGGGTGTGCAAGCGCTCCACCCCGCACGCCGCCGAGGCGCTGGAATGCCTGGGCGGCAACGGCTATGTCGAGGACTCCGGCATGCCGCGGCTGTACCGGGAGGCCCCGCTGATGGGCATCTGGGAGGGCTCGGGCAACGTCAGCGCGCTGGACACGTTGCGCGCCATGGCCACTCGTCCCGAATGCGTCGAGGTGCTCTTCGACGAGCTCGCCGACGGCGCGGGCCAGGACCCGCGCCTGGCCGCCCACGTCGCGCGGCTGCGCGATCAGCTGGCCGACCTGGAGACCATCGCCTACCGCGGCCGCAAGGTCGCCGAAGACATCTGCCTGGCGCTGCAGGGCTCGCTGCTGGTGCGCCACGGCCACCCCGCCGTCGCCGAGGCCTTCCTGACGACCCGGCTCGACCGACAGTGGGGTGGCGCGTTCGGCACCATGCCCGACGGGCTCGACCTCGCACCGATCCTGGAGCGGGCGCTGGTAAAGGGCTGAGCCACAATATGACCTGCGCCGGCGGCCCGACCACGCGCCGCATGAGCGGCGCCAACGAGGAGGAGTGGCGCCATTGACCCACGCGATCAGACCGGTCGACTTCGACAACCTCAAAACGATGACCTACGAGGTCACCGACCGGGTTGCCCGCATCACGTTCAACCGGCCGGACAAGGGCAACGCGATCGTCGCCGACACCCCGCTGGAGCTCTCGGCTTTGGTGGAGCGTGCCGATCTCGACCCTGACGTCCACGTCATCCTGGTGTCCGGCCGCGGTGAGGGCTTCTGCGCGGGCTTCGACCTGAGCGCCTATGCCGATCGCACCGGCTCGGCCGGCGGCACCGGCGCGTACCAGGGCACCGTGCTGGACGGAAAGACCCAGGCGGTCAACCATTTAGCGGATCAGCCGTGGGACCCGATGATCGACTACCAGATGATGAGCCGCTTCGTGCGGGGCTTCTCCAGCCTGATGCACGCCGACAAGCCGACGGTGGTCAAGATCCACGGCTACTGCGTGGCCGGCGGCACAGATATCGCACTGCACGCCGATCAGGTGATCGCCGCCGCCGACGCCAAGATCGGCTACCCGCCGACCCGGGTGTGGGGCGTTCCGGCGGCCGGCCTGTGGGCACACCGGCTCGGCGACGCCCGCGCGAAAAGGCTGTTGTTCACCGGTGATTGCATCACCGGCGCGCAGGCCGCCGAGTGGGGCTGGGCGGTGGAGGCGCCGGAACCGGCCGACCTCGACGAGCGCACCGAGCGGTTGGTCG
>NZ_LZLL01000465.1:0-1754 GCF_001669335.1 Mycobacterium sp. 1245852.3
TGACCGCCACCGTCGATGCGGTACGGCGCTACCCGAACGAACTGCTGCGCCTGATCGCCGAGATGGGAATGGGCACAGGGGCATTGGCCGTCATCGGGGGCACGGTCGGCATCATCGGGTTTCTCACGCTGACCACCGGCGCCCTCGTCGCGGTACAGGGTTACGACACGCTGTCCAACATCGGCGTCGAAGCGCTGACCGGCTTCCTCTCGGCGTTCCTGAACGTGCGGATGATCGCGCCCTGCACCGCCGGTCTGGCACTGGCCGCCACGATCGGTGCGGGCGCGACCGCGCAGCTGGGCGCGATGCGCATCAACGAGGAGATCGACGCGCTGGAAGTCATGGGCATCCGCGCGGTCACCTATTTGGCGTCCACCCGGATCATCGCCGGCATCCTGGTCGTCATCCCGCTCTATGCCGTCGCCGTGCTGATGTCGTTCGTCGCGGCGAAGTTCCTCACGATCTACGTGTACGGGCAGTCACGAGGCGTCTACGAGCACTACTTCGCCACCTTTTTGCGCCCCACCGATCTGTTCTGGTCGTTTTTGGCGGCGCTGACCATGGCGGCCGGGGTGATGGTCGTGCACACGTATTACGGCTTCACCGCCACGGGCGGTCCGGCGGGCGTCGGGGAAGCGGTCGGTCGGTCGGTGCGGTCGTCGATGATCGTCACGGCCTTCGTGTGCCTGATGATCTCGCTGTCCGTCTATGGGCAGTCCGGCAACTTCAACCTGTCGGGATGACCGGATGAGCACTCACAAAGCCGACGGGGCGTTCCAGCGAAACAGGACCCGCCACAGCAAGATTGACCCGATCTGGTGGGCACCCACCTTGTTCATCCTGATCGGTGGCCTGATCGCGATGACCGCGGCCTCGTTCTCGGGCAAATTCCAGGCCTTCGTCCCGCTCACGCTGGTGTCCGACCGCGCCGGCCTGGTGATGGAAGACGGCGCCAAGGTCAAGCTGCGCGGCGTCCAGGTGGGTCAGGTCGCGTCGATCGGCACCGACGTGAAGACCGCTCGGCTGCAGCTGAAGATCCAACCGGACGCCTTCAAGTATCTGCCAAGCAACCTCGAGGCCGAGATCAAATCCACCACGGCGTTCGGCTCGAAATACGTCGATCTGATCGTTCCCGACCATCCCAGCCCGGCATCGTTGAAACCCGGCGCGCTGTTGCGCTCGCGCAACGTCACCGTGGAAGTGAACACCGTCTTCGAGAACCTGCAGTCGGTGGTCCAGGCGCTCGACCCGGCAAAGCTGAACGCGATCCTGTCGGCCTTCGCGCAATCCGTGCGCGGCAAGGGCGACCGGCTCGGACAAGCGATCACCGACGCCAACAACGTGCTACTCACCGTCAACCCGCGCATGGACACCATCGGAAAGGACTGGCGGCTGTTCGGCAAGACCACCGCCATCTACTCCGATGCGGCGCAGAACATCTTGTCCATCCTGGACTCGGCGACGACGACGAGCGCGACCATCACGGACGACCAGCGCTCGCTGGATTCGTTGTTGCTGTCGGCGATCGGCTTCAGCCAGACCGGCATCAACGTGATCGGCCGCAACGAGTCGAACATCGTGCGGTCCATGAACCTGCTCGATCCGACCATGGCCCTGCTGGAGAAATACTCGCCGACCTATACGTGCCTGTTCCAGGGTGCGCAGTGGTACGTCGACCATGGTGGCCGAGACGCGTTGGGCGGCAATGGTTATTCGGTGATCCTCGACGCGGCGCTGCTGTTCGGCGACGACCC
>NZ_LZLL01000466.1:0-2224 GCF_001669335.1 Mycobacterium sp. 1245852.3
CACACTGCAACCGCTGGCACTACACCTAGCCAATTCGATGTTCCTCGGGGACTACCTCACCAGCCAAGGACAGCCCGGCGAAGCCGATCGCGCGATGATCAGCGACGCCGGATTCGTAATCGAAGGCGTCGAGGAACCCACCCTGCCAGTCGACCGCTGCCACGACCTCGTCATCACCCGCCACCGCGGCGCCGGCACCAGCACCCCCGCCAACACCTAGACCGCTGATGAAGTCGGATAACGAGGTGAACTCAACCATGTCGCACCAACCGGTGATCATCGTCGGAGGCGGCCCGGTCGGGCTGTCTGCTGCCCTGGAGCTCGCCCGCTTCCATGTTCCCAGCGTTGTTCTAGAGGCGCATGATTCGACCTCGTGGCATCCCAAGGCCCGCAATCTCAATGCGCGGACGATGGAGATCGCCCGAGGATGGGGAAGCGCAGTGTATCAACGCCTGCGTGGCATCGATACCCCGCCGGGCTGGAAGAGCCCGATGAGGTATCTGGACACGATCGTCGGCCAGGAGGTGGGCCAGATCGAGACGCGAGGTTTCGAAGGGCCCGGGCAGACGATCAGCCCAGCGCTGCCGATCATGTCCTCGCAGGACCTGACCGAAGCCATTCTGCGTGACGCGGCGCAGGCCACCGGGATCGTCGATCTGCGCTTCGGTCACCAAGTCACTGACGTGCTGTCCGGGTCAAGCGACCACGACACCGAAGCGGCCGTGGCGGTCCGCGTCAACGCCACGGGCGACACCTACACGCTCGCCGCGGAGGCCCTGGTTGCCGCTGACGGTGCCGACAGCACGGTACGTACGCAGCTGGGCATCGCCTTGAACGGCGAGCAGGGCATCAACAAATTCGTCAACTGCTACTTCCGCGCCGATATCGAACACCATCTCGGAGAACGCCGGGGCGTGGTGTTCTTCGTCGCCAACCCCAACGCCGCCGGCCTGCTGCAACCACTTGACGCACGCGGCCGCTGGCTATGCCAGATCGGCGTGTCGCCGGATCAATGGGTGCGCGAGCTCTGGGACGCCGAGCGAGTAAGACAGTGGATCCGCGGCGCGGTCGGCGTGCCCGACCTCACCGTCGAGGTGAAAGGCGTTGGGCTCTGGCAGATGAACGCCACCGTCGCCGATCGTTGGGTCCAGGGCCGCGTGGTGTTGTGTGGCGATGCTGCCCACCAGTTTCCCCCCACCGGAGGCCTTGGAGTCAACACAGGACTGCAAGACATGCACAACGCCATGTGGAAGTTGGCCTTATGCATCCGTGGTCTGGCCGGGTGGTCGTTGCTCAAAACCTATGAGGACGAACGTCGCCCACCCGCGATCGCCACGATCCAACAGTGTTTGGAGAATCACCGCAATCTCGCGCAGCTTGCCGCGGCCTACTACTACCCGGCGGCCATTGACATCACCGCCGAGGAAGCCAAGCGGGAGAGCCGACGCTTCGGCAATCATTTCGGCGTCGAGCTCGGCACGGTGTATCGCTCGGCCGCCGTCATCGATGACGGCACAACACCTCCCGACGTCGACGACGACTACAGCGACTACACACCCAGTGCGACACCGGGCTGCCGGGCCCCACACATATGGCTGGGCAACGAACGTGAACCGATATCGACACTCGACCTCTTCGGCGCCAGCTTCACGGTGCTTACCGGTCCGGACGGACATAGTTGGCGAACGGCAGCTGCGGATGCGGCGCGACAACTCGGGGTGCCTCTGGTCAGCTATGCGATCGACGATCCGGGCTTGGCCGATCACAGCGACACGTTCTTCGATCACTACCAGATCGGCCACGACGGCGCGGTCCTCGTGCGTCCCGACGGGTATGTCGCCTGGCGCAGCCCATCCAGGCACTCCGACGGCGCCCCGCTTATCCAAGCCGTCGAACAGATCCTGGATCGCCGGCCCGCAACGGGACTTTCCGGACACGCGAACAAGAAGCGTGGCATGTGGCAGACCATGCGGTAGTCGTTGCCGGCGCGGGCCCGACCGGGCTGATGCTGGCCGGTGAGTTGGCGCTGGCAGGAATCGACGCGGCGATCGTCGAGCGCCGCAGCAGCTGCGATGAGCTGATCGGCTCGCGCGCGGTGGGATGACGTCGCGCACGATTGAGGTTCTCGATCAGCGCGGGATTGCTGATCGATTCCTGTCGCAAGGATGGACGGGCCAGATCGGGCACTACTCCGGGATTTTGATCGACATCAGCGACCTGCCCA
>NZ_LZLL01000467.1:0-13888 GCF_001669335.1 Mycobacterium sp. 1245852.3
CGGCTGCGATTATCACCTGCGCTAGCGTGGGCGGTGATGGCGAATACCACTACCCGGCTCACCGACGATGCGCTGGCGTTCCTGTCGGAACGGCATCTGGCCATGCTGACCACGCTGCGAGCCGACAATTCGCCGCACGTGGTGGCGGTCGGATTCACCTTCGACCCCAAGACGCACATCGCGCGGGTCATCACCACCGGGGGTTCGCAGAAGGCGGTCAACGCCGATCGCGGCGGGCTGGCCGTGCTCAGCCAGGTGGACGGCGCGCGGTGGCTGTCGCTGGAGGGCCGGTCCAAGGTCAACAACGACCCCGACGCCGTGCGCGACGCCGAGCTGCGATACGCCCAGCGCTACCGCACCCCGCGCCCCAATCCACGACGCGTGGTCATCGAGGTTCAGATCGAGCGGGTGCTCGGGTCGTCGGATCTTTTGGACCGGGGCTAGTAGTTTTGCAGCTCTCCGTTCAGTTTTGCTGCGCTGCGCACCGCTATTGCTTTTCGGTTAACGAAGGTTCCATCCGACGCATCGGCCGATCTCGTGCAGTGCTTCTTCCGATAAGTCCCGATGCTTTTCATGGAAGCGCCGCAGGAGGTCGTTCACGCCCTCGGCTAGCGTCATGTCGCCCCATTCGATTGGGATGCTCGCTGCCTCGTGGACCAGTTCCGAAACGCGCTGCAGTAGCCATTCGGCTTGCGATGGCCCGTATACCTCTCGCAACTTCTGGATGTCGACATGGGGAATAGCGGTACCACCGATAGCTACGACGATTGCGGCGTTGATCGTTGCCGGGTCCATGCTTAGCCACTCCGTCGCTCGAAATCGACGCGTCAATGCTTGTTTCGGACACGAGTCACCGACTTTGGAGACGGTCGGGTGGGTGTCCACTATTCATGAATATTCGACCGACGTTTAAACGGGCGTCCCGCGGTTGTTGCCAGGTTGCTGCAGAAGTAGATCGTCGTGCTCACGCCGACGGCAAGCTTCAATGAAGTCAATTGCCGCTTGCCTGTCGGCTAGGAACTGGCGATATTGATCCGGTGTAAGCTCGTAATATTCTTCGTAGTCGACAATTCCATTGCTTACCGGTATTGACGCGTAGTAACGGCCCGACATTGACTCCACGCCGATCGAGTATCGATCCTCTCGCGAAAAATACGTATCATCAAATCTCATAACATTTCTTTCTACTCAAAGACATCAGTTACAGTGTAGTGGTCTGGCGATATCGAACCACCATCTATGACCGCCTCCGATGAGCCATTAGGTAAGACACCTCCAGGGATCCATTGTTCGTTCGCTCCGGCCTCGTTGCCGGATGGAATCCGCAGATTGAAATCTCCTGGGTCAGCGATATCGATCCTGACAACGTTATTAGAGTCCAAGAATCCTCGAGGTAATCCAAGCTCGTTCTCCATTGCCCGCAAGTCTCCCCCGATGGCTGCTGTCATTGCATCGGCTTCATGGCGGGGCATCACAAATGATGTCCCATCCCGCTGAGCGATACCATATTTCTGTAGATTGCTTTCTGGCATAAATCGGGTTGCGCCATCGCTAAATTTTTGCAGATGACTCTCGATATATTGCGACGACAGATACTCCGAAGGATCAGGACGAGCACCTTTGGGCATGGCTATGATTTCGTCGCGCTTCTCCGCGGTGAGCCCGTCGCCCGACCCATCGTCGCCGTGTGAAGGATTCGTGTCTTCAGGATCATGACCATGCCCGCCCGGATCGTCACCGTCCGGCGTCTTTCCGTCTGGCCGATCTCCCGGCGGACCGCCGTCGCCACCTCCGTCAGGCTTAGCACTATGCGGTGTTTCTCCCGGCGTGTGTCCGCCCGGAGTGCCGCCGTCGCCAGGCCCGTGCCAGCCACCGCCGGGCGTTGGCACTACGGCCGGGTAGCCGTTCGGGAGCGCGGTGTGCGGAGATCCAGGAGCTCCGGGTACCGGCGAGTGGACTTCGAAAGGTGCTGTTCCGCTGGGAGATCCGCCGGGCGGCACTGGCGGCGGGTGGTCAATCGGTTGCGGAAGTGCCGATGGTAAGCGCTCACCAGCAGCGGTCGGCACTGCTGCGGGCGAACCCGCGGCCGGTACGGATGCCGGTTCATGCGGGCCACCGGCCGGCACGGATACCGGCTCACGCGGCTCCTCTGCCGGCACCGCGGTGGGTTCGTGCGGGCCGCCGGATGGCACAGACGCCGGATCGTGCGGACCCCCGGGAGCGGCCGGCGCAGCCGGTGCCGACGAAGGAGCGGGCTCTGCGGCCGGTTCATGCAGCCCACCAGAACCACCCGGCGGAGGGGCCGCAGCCGGCGCAGGCGCAGGGTCATGCAGACCACCCGGGCCGCCTGGCGTCGCAGCGGGAACGGACGCAGGGCCTTGCGGGCCGACGGGACCACCCGGCGGTGCAGAAGGGGCGGGCGACGAATTCGGCTCGTGCGGAACGCCATTGGGACTACTCGAGGGTGGCGGCGAATCACCGGGCGGGCCCGCCTGACCCGGCGAGGTTGCCGCGGGCGTCGACCCCTGGGGTGCGCCGGGAACGCCCTCGGACGGGCGAGGTACCGACTCGACCGGCGGCTCAATCGGCTTGCCGGGTGGCATTGCCACGGGAGTGCCACTTGCCGGAGGCTTGATATCCGGCAAATCCTTACTTACGCCTGCGAGTTTTTGGGGCAGCTCGGCGCTCGCCTTGGTGATGCCGGTCAGCTCACCGCGAGCCCCCGCGATGCCGCTTAGCCCTTCTCCGGTTTTTCCGCCGGCACGCCCCGCAGCGCCAGCGGCCGCCGACTCTTCCTCGGCCCCCCGTGCCGCCGCACCCGCGCCGTCGGCCGCCGCGCCCCCTTCACCGAGGCCGGGCGAGATCAGGGTGCCAAGGTCGAATGCGACTTCACCAGCGCCCAGTCCGGGTCGATCTCTGGTCCAATCCTCGGCATGCACAAGGCCTTTCAACTCCTGCAGCCTCGCATGCGCGAATTCCTCGGGATGAATGGGAGCGTTGAACAAACTCTCCTTCCACGCATTCTTCACCAGACCGGTCCAAGTGGCAGCTGCGCCTTGGGGGTCGACGGCGATCCAATGCGGGCTCAGGTCGGCAAGGCCTAACCCCATGTTGACCGCACCTTTGAGAACGCCCTCCTGGGCATTTATCCCGAACTCGAATGCGGTCGCCACCGGATTGCCGACGTCTTCCCCTAAGAACTTGACGAGCCCGCGGCGCGCGTACTTCTCACAAGTGACGACCTCGCGATCGGCCGCTTCCATAAGCAGCCTGATCCCTTGCACGCCGGCGCGGGCCTCCTGCCCGAGATGCTGCAGCACGTCGTTGATGTCCTTGGCGATTTTTTTGATCTCGTCCCATGCGTCGCCGTCGATAATGAGCATGATGTCGTGGCCGAGGTCGCCCAGGGACCCGAGCCGGTGCAACAGATCCCGAATCGCATGTTGGGAGCGGCCGACTTTGTCGGCGAACTTGTCGATGGCACTGGCCAGCTTGCCGCATTGCGCGCCGATAGTCGCTGCCGCAGAACCTATTTCGTTGAGAGCGTTATCGATCTTGTCACCTTCAGGAAGGTGTTGGATATCCAGCAGTGTCTTAGCCGCGTTGAGAGTCGTCTGCACCCCGTTAGCCGCCGCGGCGAAGCCGCGCCAACGAGACGCGACCGCATGCATACCCGGCACGTCGCCGTCGGGCCACAACTCGAGGACGAGCGACTCCACGATCGCCCATAGCGCCGGTGGCGGCTCTCCGGGCCCCATCGTTCCCGGGGCTTTGGGAGCGGCAAGTTCCTCCGGCGGGGGCGGCGCCGCCAAAATGCTGCCACCGCCGCCTAGCGTCGAGGCCGCCTCCGCCTTCGAATAGTTCGACGCGCCTTGCTGGATAAGAGCACCGCATTTCCCGCACGCATTCACGACGGCAGCCACTGCCTTCAGCAGCGACTCGGCGGTGTCCTGATACGCCAGGCCGAACACCTCGCCGGCGCGATCCACCCCGGTGTGGGCCGAAAAACCCGCCGCCAACACCGTCAGGTTCGCCGCCAGACCACCGCCGGCGGCACCCACGGCACTACCCGCGGCGTACATCGCCTCCGGGTCGACAGCCAAGGGAGCCACGAGCGGAATTTTCGCTCAGGTCCGCCCGTCGCCGCTATTCACCCGATGATCGATTCGCCAAGCTAGCGACAATCACCTAGCGCCACAACTCACCGATCAACAGCCGCTGCGGCCGTCAACGTGATGCGGTGTCGCCCGGGCGAGACCGCGACCGTCGCCCCGGCCGGTTCGCCATCGAGTTGCACGTCGACCGCCGCAGGCAAGCCACCGAGCGTGATCGTGGCGGTGACATCGGTGGCCACCGTGATGGTCGACGTCGGCAACGCCGCCAGCCCGGCTCGCGCGACATCGACTCGTAAACCGGCAACTCCGGTGAGGCGCAACGTCAAATACGGCAGCGGGCCGACCGGTCGTCCCACTTGCCAGTCCAGCTCGCTGTACACCCCGGGCGTCGGCTCGAAGTGCGGGATGACGCCGCGATGGTGCGCAATGGTGTGCGTGGGGTCCGGCCGCGCATACGAGCGGGCATCGACCTCCGCGACGGCCCCGCGCCGCGCGGTCACCTCGGGATCGGCGGCCAGCTCCGACAACCACCACACCTGGTGCGGCCCGATGCCCAGATCGGCGCGCACCAGTTGCGGATACCAGGCGAACGTGATGTGTCCCGGATCCGCTTGGCGCAGAGCGGTTCCCATTTGGGAGATCGGGTCCTCGAACTTGTCCTGGAACACCCAGGCGATGTGATCCTCGAGCGGGTACACGCTGAAGCGGTGCCGGTAACCCAGCCGGTCCAGCTCCAGCACCTGCTCGGCGGCCGAGGCGAACGGCACCAGTTCGTCAAGCAGCCCATGAGCGATGACGTAGGGCAGCCATCGGGCGTTCACCAGCAGCTTCCAGGTGTCACCCTCACGCGCACAGGGCGTATGCGGATCGAGGTCGGCGGGAATGTCGACGTGCGGCAGCAGCCGCACCCCGCACGTCGGCGGGCCGGCCAGCACCACGGCTTGCGAGAACACCTGCGGATAGCTCAGTCCCAGCTTGTATGTCGCATACCCGCCCATCGAATAGCCGGAAATCACAGTGCGATTGGGGTCGGTGCCCAATTGTTCGGCGACTCGCGCCCATACTTCCCAGACGTCGAGTTCGCCGGTGTCGAAGTACCAGGTGGACGGTCCCCGGGCCAGCGGCGTCACCACGACCGAGTCACGGCCCTCGCACACCTGGTGCAGCAGGTGCGGGTCGATCGCGGCGAACTGGCTCTGCCCGAGTGAAAGCGAGTGCAGCAACAGGGTCAGCGGCAGCGTGCGACCCGGTGCGTAGCTCGAGGGCAGGCTGATCGAATACGGCTGCACCCGGCCGAGAAACTGCGGCTTGGTGCTCAAGATGTCGTTGGCGGCCCAACCCTGTTCCAGGCCCTGGCCGAGTTCGACCGACGACACGTACCACCGGGTGGACGGGCCGGTGATCACCTGCTCGGGCGCGGTTTTGCGGGCCGCCAGCTGACCCCACGGCACCGTCACCGCGAACTCGGAGACGTCGCCGTGTGTCAGGGCGGCGGCCTGGGCGGCATCCGACCAGAAGTTCAGGTGCACCGGCTCCTGCTCGTGGGTGCGAAATGCCACGTTGTACACGTTGGGTTGCCCGGGCAGCGCGCCATGCAGGGCGGACACGTCGGCGAAGCCGTCCCCCGCGGCGTTGGCCAGCCCGGCGACCAGGCGGACCGTCCAGCTGCCCGTGGGATCGGCCAGCGACCGCGGGACCTGCGCGAGGAACGAACGCGACTCCATGTCGACGCTGTGCACGACCGGCGTCCTGGCCTGCGTGGTCAGGTCGATCAGCGCGGCGCCGGTGCCCGAAACCAGCAGGGCCATGTCGATGCCCTTCGAACGCACCCCGGCTGCGGCGGGCCAGTGTTCGTCCGCCGTTCGGGCGGGGTCCGTGTCGAAGGTGAACAGCGCGATGGGCACCGACGCGTCCAGCAGGGTGTTCCAGTCGATCCGCCACCAGGTGTGGGTCTCGGTGAGCCCAATGGCGACGCGGAAGATGTCGGCGCCGTTGCCGGCCGCGGGGCCGTCGGGATAGACGTAGGTTCCGCGCGGCGGCGCCTGGATCTTCAGGTCGCCGATCGGGACACCCGTCGCGCCGTGGTCGTCGTAGAGGAAGTCGGTCCAGAACAGGGCGCCGCCGGCTAGCCGCCCGGCGCCGCACGTGCGCGGGAACTCCTCGCCGAACGGCCAACCCGCGGGCGACGGAAGTGCGGGCTCGGGGCGCCGCGCCGCCGGCGGCACGCCCTCGGGCATCCCGTCGACCACGACCAGCTCGGCCGGCGGCGCCGGAGCCGGCGCGGGTGCCTTGGGGTGCAAGACCGCGTCGGCGACGTGGCGTGCGATGCGAATCGGAAGCAGCGGGAGATCCAGAATTGACATCACGCCCCAACCTACGCGGACCCGGTGACGCGTCGGTCAGGCCACCGGAACCACGATCAGTTCGTGCGGCCGGTTGTTGACGGCCAGGGCGCCCTCGGGGGTGACGACGACGATGTCCTCGATCCGAGCGCCCCAACGGCCCGGGAAATAGATGCCCGGCTCGATCGAGAAGGCCATGCCCTCGGCCAGGGGCAGATCGTTTCCGGCGACGATGTAGGGCTCTTCGTGCACCGACAACCCGATGCCGTGCCCGGTGCGGTGCACGAAGTACTCGGCCAGCCCTTCGGCGGCCAGCACGTCACGGGCGGCGGCGTCGACCTGCTCGGCCGTCACCCCCGGACGCACCGCGTCATACGCGGCGCGCTGGGCGCGTTGCAGCACCGAATACTGTTGCGCGACTTCGGGATCGGGCTCACCGATGCTGTAGGTGCGCGTGGAGTCGGAGTTGTAGCCCGGTTCGTACGCGCCACCGATGTCGACGACGACGATGTCACCGACCTGCAGTTCGCGATCCGAATATCCGTGGTGCGGGTCGGCGCCGTGCGGCCCGGACCCGACGATGATGAACGCGACCTCCGAATGCCCTTCGGCCACAATGGCATCCGCGATGTCGGCGGCCACGTCGGCCTCGGTGCGACCAGGGACCAGGAACTCCGGCACCCGGGCGTGCACCCGATCGATGGCGGCGCCGGCCTTGCGAAGCGCGTCCACTTCGCATTCCTCCTTGACCATCCGCAGCGTGCGCAACACGTCGGTGGCCAGCACCGGCAGCACCCCGAGCACTTCGGCCAGCGGCAGCAGGTGCAACGCCGGCATGGCATCGGTGACGGCGGTCGCGGCGGGGACACCGCCCAACGCGAAGCCCACCAGATCGTAGGGATTGTCGCCGTCGACCCAATCCCGCACCGCCAGGCCGAGTTCGGCGATGGCCGATTCCTTCAGCGAGGCCAGCTCGAGACGCGGCACCACCACCGTCGGCTCGCCCGAGGCGGGCAACACCAGCGCGGTGAACCGCTCCAGGGTCTGTGCGCGCGACCCGACGAGGTAGCGCAGGTCATAGCCCGGTGTGATCACCAGCCCGGCCAGGCCCGCATTGGCGGCCGCCACCGCGGCGGCCGCCAGCCGGCGTTCATACACTGCTGCGTCGAAGCGGTGAGACTCCATGGCAGTCAGGCTAACCCCCGCCTGCCGACCGTCGACTCGGTGCGCGGATTGGCGTGAGACGATAACCCGCATGCGACCACTCGTGCTGCTCGACGGCGCCAGCATGTGGTTCCGCTCGTACTTCGGGGTGCCGTCCTCGATCACCGCGCCCGACGGCCGGCCCGTCAACGCCGTTCGGGGGTTCATCGACTCCATGGCCGTGGTGATCACCCAGCAGCGGCCCAGCCGGCTGGCCGTCTGCCTCGACCTCGATTGGCGTCCCCAGTTCCGGGTGGACCTCGTCCCGTCCTACAAGGCCCACCGCGTGGCCGTGGAGGATCCGCAGGACGAGCCGGACGTCGAGGAGGTCCCCGACGACCTGACGCCCCAGATCGACATGATCGCCGAACTCCTTGACGCATACGGGATTCCGACGGCCGGCGCCGAGGGCTACGAGGCCGACGACGTGCTGGGCACTCTGGCGGCCCGGGAACGTAAGGACCCGGTGGTGGTGGTCAGCGGCGACCGCGACCTGCTGCAGGTGGTGTCGGACGATCCCGTCCCGGTCCGGGTGCTCTACCTCGGCCGCGGGCTGAGCAAGGCCACGTTGTTCGGGCCCGCCGAGGTGGCCGAACACTACGGCGTACCGGTGGATCGCGCCGGCCCCGCCTATGCCGAACTCGCGTTGCTGCGCGGCGATCCGTCCGACGGCCTGCCCGGGGTGCCCGGCGTCGGCGAGAAGACCGCGGCGACGCTGCTGGCCCAGCACGGCTCGCTGCAGCGGATCCTGGCCGCCGCCCAGGACCCGAAGTCCAAGATGGCCAAGGGCATCCGCACCAAATTGCTCGGGGCGCTGGATTACATCGAGGCGGCCGGCAAGGTGGTGCGGGTGGCGACCGACGCGCCCGTCACCTTCTCGACGTCCACCGACGAAATACCGTTGGTCGCCGCCCATCCGCGACGCACCGCCGAACTGGCGACCGAGCTGGGCGTCGGCTCGTCGGTCGCCCGCCTGCAAAAGGCGCTGGACGGGCTGCCGAACTGATCGGCCCGGCGGCTACTGCGGCCGGCCGACCTCGTAGGTGCCCTTGTTGTCCTGGAAGGTCACCGTGACGTGCTTGGGCGCGCCGTCGATGCTGACGTCGCAGTCGAACGTGGCGCCCTTCTTGACGGTGGGGTTCTGGCCGTGGTTGCACTTGACGTTCTGGACGTTCTTCGCGCCGTAGCCGTTGGTTTCGTCGCTGAGCACCTGCTGGACCCCAGCCTGCGCCTTGTTGACGTCCAGCTTGGTGGTGACAAAGAACCCGGGCTGCCAGAAACCCAGCACCAGCACCACCGCGATGAGCAGAAACGCGATCGCGCCGCCGACACCGGCGATGAGGCCGACGGGCCGCTTCTTGCCGGGCTGCTCATATCCGGGGTACTGCTGCGGGTACTGGCCCGGCTGGCCGTACTGGCCGGGTTGGGGATACTGACCCGGCTGGCCATACTGCCCCGGCTGCGGATACTGGCCGGGTTGGCCGTACTGGCCCGGCTGGGCGTATTGCCCGGGCTGGGCGTATTGGCCGGGCTGACCGTACTGCCCCGGTTGCGCATAGCCCGGCTGCTGCTGGGGATACTGCTGCGGATAGGCCTGTTCCGCCGGCTGCTGATACTGCGGGTAGTCGGCGGGCGGGGTGTAGGCCGGGGCCTGCCACGACGTCTCCTGGTTCGACTGCTCCTGCCAGGTGGGTGCCACCTGAGTCGGCTCTGACGAGTGATCGCTACCTTGACCTTGACCGGGCGGCTGCCACTGCTGGTCCGATCCCTGCGGTCCGCTCATCTTTCTCCCTCAGCCCTTGTGTCTTGGCATGCACTATCGCCGCTTAACGGTAGCTCCGGCCTAGCCTACCCGGCGTCAACTGCGACGACGCCGCGCCGAATGTCGTTGATAGCCCGCTTGGCGGTGGCCCGTAGCTCGGGGTCCGGGGCGGCGTTGCGGACCTGGTCCAGCAGGTCGAGCGCCTGGCGGCACCAGCGCACGAAATCCCCCGCCAGCAGCGGCGACCCCGTGCCGGCCGGGTCGGCGGCCGCCAGCGCCGCCGCCAGGTCGCCGGTGCGGGCCCAGCGGTAGATGACGTTGACGAAGCCGTCGTCGGGCTCGCGACTCGGGGCGATCCGGTGCGTTTGCTCATCGGCGCGCAGCGCCATCGACAGCCTCGAGGTCTGCTGCAGCGCTTGGCGCACTTGCTGGGTGGGCGCGTCGGCCGCAAAACCCGCCCCCGGCCCCTCGCCGCCCCGGGTTTCGTACAGGACCGACGAGACCACCGCCGCGAGTTCGGCGGGCTTGAGCCCCGACCACGCGCCGGTGCGCAGGCATTCGGCCACCAGCAGGTCGCTTTCGCTGTAGATGCGCGCCAGCAGCCGGCCGTCGTCGGTGACGCGCGGATCGCCGTCGCGCCCCTCGATGAAGCCGCGCTCGGTGAGCAACCCGACGATCCGGTCGAAGGTCCGGGCCAGCGAATTGGTGGCCGCCGCAACCTTTTTCTCCAACTGCGCGTTGTCGCGCTCGATCCGCAGATAGCGCTCGGCCTGCCTGACCTGTTCCTCCACACCGGCCGTGTTGTGCGCCGGGTGCCGGCGCAGCGCGTCGCGCAGCGACGCCAACTCGGGATCATGAAATTCACCATCGGAATCCCCCCGGCCGCCGCGGCGCCGGGCCGGGATGGTCAGCCCGGCGGCGGCCGATCGCAGCGCCGACGCCAGGTCACGCCGGACCCGGGGCTGCCGGTGTTCGACCCGCTTGGGCAGCGACATCGAACCGACCGGCGCCGACACACCCGAATAGTCGGCCGAGGAAATCCTTCCGGCCCAACGGTTTTCGGTGAGCACCAGCGGTCGCGGGTCGGTGCTGTCGCGGGCCGATTCCAGCACCACGGCCAGGCCGCCGCGCCGGCCATGGGTGATGTTGATGATGTCGCCGCGGCGCAGCGCGGCCAGCGCATCGCTGGCGGCCTGCCGCCGTTGCAGCCGGGACGCCCGGGACTGCGCGCGCTCCATCTCGCCGATGCGGGCACGCATCCGGGCGTATTCGAGGATCGGCGCCTTGGGTCCGCCGATCTGGGCGGCGATCTCGTCGAGCATCGCGGTGCCGCGCTCGATGCCGCGGACCAGCCCGACGACCGAGCGGTCGGCCTGATACTGCGCAAACGACTGCTCCAGCAACCGGTGTGCCTGCTCGGGGCCCATCTGCTGGACCAGGTTGATGGTCATGTTGTACGACGGGGCGAACGAGCTGCGCAGCGGGAAGGTGCGGGTGGAGGCCAGCCCGGCCACCGCGGCGGGCTCGGTGGTCTCCTCGGTGGGATTCCACAGCACCACCGCGTGGCCCTCGACGTCGATGCCGCGCCGCCCGGCGCGGCCGGTGAGCTGGGTGTACTCCCCCGGCGTCAGCGCCACGTGCTGCTCGCCGTTGAACTTCACCAGCCGTTCGAGTACCACCGTGCGGGCGGGCATGTTGATCCCGAGCGCCAGGGTCTCGGTGGCGAACACCGCCCTGACCAGTCCGGCGGTGAACAGTTCTTCGACCGTATGGCGGAAGACCGGCAGCATGCCGGCGTGGTGGGCCGCCAGGCCGCGCAGCAGCCCCTCGCGCCACTCGTAGTAGCCGAGCACGCCCAGATCGGCGTCGGCGAGGTCGCCGCAGCGGTGCTCGATCACCTCGGCGATCTGCGCGCGTTCCTCCTGGGTGGTCAGCTGCAGGGGCGAGCGCAGGCACTGCTGGACGGCGGCGTCACAGCCGGCCCGGGAGAACACGAACGTGATCGCCGGCAGCAGCCCTTCGGAGTCCAGGGTGGCGATCACGTCCGGCCGTGTCGGCGTCCGGTAGAAGCGCGGCCGCGACGGCCGGCCCGTGCCCCGGCGACGCGGCTGCCAGTCGGTCATGCGGTCCGCCTCGCGGCGGTGCGAGATGTGGCGCAGCAGTTCGGGATTGACGCGAGGTTGACGGTCCGCGGCCGGTTTCTCGTTGTCGTAGTCGAACAGGTCCAGCAGGCGCTTGCCCACCAACACGTGCTGCCACAGCGGCACCGGCCGATGCTCGTCGACCACGACCGTCGTATCGCCGCGCACGGTCTGGATCCAGCCGCCGAATTCCTCGGCGTTGCTCACCGTCGCCGAGAGGCTGACCACCCGCACCTCGTCGGGCAGGTGCAGGATCACCTCCTCCCACACCGGGCCCCGCATCCGGTCGGCCAGGAAATGCACCTCGTCCATCACCACATACGAAAGCCCATGCAGCGCAGGCGAATCGGCGTAGAGCATGTTGCGCAGCACTTCGGTGGTCATGACGACCACGGGCGCGTCGGCGTTCACCGACATGTCCCCGGTGAGCAGGCCGATGCGGTCGCGGCCGTAGCGCGCCGTGAGGTCGGTGTGCTTCTGGTTGCTCAGCGCTTTCAGCGGCGTGGTGTAGAAGCACTTACCGCCGGATGCCAGCGCCAGGTGCACGGCGAATTCGCCGACCACCGTCTTGCCGGCGCCGGTCGGCGCGCAGACCAGCACGCCGTGGCCTCGTTCGAGCGCCGCGCACGCCCGATGCTGAAAGCCATCCAGCGCGAAGGGCAGATCGGCGGTGAACCGGGTGAGCTCCACCAGCTCCGCCAGGTCGGAGGGCGGCGACGGATCAGGTGACATCGTCGTGTTGCCCGGCGGACAGCGACGGCTCGGGTATCGCGCTGGGCGGTTCGATCACCGATGCTTCGTCGTCGGGAATCACGGCCTGCGCTTCACGCTTGGCCTTGCGCCTGTCGTGCAGCCGAGCGATCTGAATGGCGAACTCCAGGAGGACCGAGAGCGCCAACCCGAGGGCGGTCATCGAGAACGGGTCGGATCCGGGCGTGAAGACCGCGGCGAACGCGAACATCGCGAAGATCAGGCCGCGCCGCCACGCCTTGAGCCGCTCATAGGTCAGCATCCCGATGGTGTTGAGCATGACGATGAGCAACGGGAATTCGAAGCTGACGCCGAAGACCACCAGCAGGTTGATCAGGAAGCCGAAATACCGGTCGCCGGATAGCGCGGTGACCTGGACATCGCTGCCGACGGTCAGCAAAAAGCCGAGCGCCTTGGCCAGTACGAAGTAGGCCAGCACCGCGCCGACGACGAACAGCACCACGGCGGGGATCACGAACGCGATCGCGAAGCGGCGTTCCTTCTGGTAGAGCCCGGGCGTGATGAACGCCCAGAGCTGGTAGAACCACACCGGGCAGGCCAGCACCACTCCCGCCGTCAGCCCGACCTTGAGCCGCAGCATGAACTGGTCGAACGGCGCGGTGGCCAGCAGCCGGCATTGGCCGCCTGCGCTGATCTCGGCGCGCGCCGACTGCGGCAGCGAACAGTAGGGATGGCGCAGCCACTCACCGAGGCTTTCCAGGCCGAAGATCGAATGCGAGTACCAGACGAACCCGAAAATCGTGGTCAGCAGTATCGCGGCCAGCGAAATCAGCAGCCGGGTCCGCAACTCGGTCAGGTGATCGACCAGCGACATGGTCGCGTCCGGGTTGGTTCGGCTGCGCCGGTTACGCGGGTTGAGGCGCCTCAGCAGGCCGGAAGTGCGCGCTGAAACCTTGAAGACTTTCACGATGCTCGGTCAGTGGCGCTCGGGCAGCGCGCGACGATGGTGACGGCTATGCCGGACGTGCTTCGCTGTGCCCCTGCTCGCTGGGCGCCGGCGCGTCGACCCGCTGCGACTGCACCGGCTGGGGGGCGGCCGGCGGGGCCGACGGGGTTTCCAGGGACGGCGCTTCCGCCTTGTTCTCGGTCTGCATCTCGCGCAGTTCGGACTTGAAGATCCGCATCGACTTACCCAACGAACGCGCAGCGTCGGGGAGCTTCTTGGCACCGAACAGCAAGATCACCACGACCGCGAGGATCGCCCAGTGCCACGGACTAAGACTGCCCACTTTGATTACCTCCAGACGTTCACCCGATGCTACCGCAGCGGGGCCGGGTGGCGGCGGGCCCGCGCCGCGCCGCGGTGGACCATCTCGCCTGGACTTTTGTCAGTTCATGGCGTCGTAGGCGGTCAGGGCGGCCGCCGCCGTATCGCGCACCCGCCGCGCCAGCGACGCGGGTGCCAGCACCTGGACGTCGGGGCCGAAGCCCAGCACCAGCCGCGTCATCCAATCCTCGGAGGCATAGGTCATCACCGCCTCGCAGGATCCGTCCGGCAGCTCGCGCACGTCGCGCATCGGGTAGTACTCGAACATCCAGGACGCCGCCGGGGCC
>NZ_LZLL01000468.1:0-9013 GCF_001669335.1 Mycobacterium sp. 1245852.3
GAGCCAGCGCAATTCGATTGGGGAGTCACCACGCTCGACGTCGAACACGTCGAGGCCGCCGGCCCATCCCTCGAACCATCCCGTGGGCGGCCAGGCGTCCGAAGCCGACCGGGCCTTCTCGTACTCGTAGGCGGAGTCGTCGGCGATCGGTTCGAGGGGCAGGCCGGCCGCCGCGGCGGCCACCTCGTCGCGGGTGAAGATCATGCTGTTGCATTGCTGGCTGAATTGCACGGCGGCGTCGTCGGGGACATAGCCGTCGCGGGCCAGGAAGGTGTTGAACACCAGCCGGCCGCCTCGCGCCAGGCATTCGGTGGCGAGTTCGAACATGCCGCGCAACTCGCGCGTCGTGCGGAAGTCGGACACCACTTCCGAGAGCACCATGAGCTGATAGCGCTCGCGTACACCCTCCATCGCGGTGAAGACATCGCTTTGAATGACGTTCACGCTCAACGATTCGCCGGCGGCGTCGGCGACGATCACCTCCGCGAACTTGGCGGTCATCTCGACCGCGTCGACCGGATGCCCGCGCCGGGCCAGGGCCAGCGCGTTGCGTCCGGTGCCCGCGCCGACGTCCAGCACCCGATAGGCCGAAGGGTCGGCCGCCTCGGCCGCCAGGGCGAGCACGCGTGCATCCGGCTCGGTGCCGAACAACGGCGGCGGGCGGACCTGCACCCACTGGTCGTAATCGGCCTCGACCGTGCGCCAGTCGGCTTGGACCCGGAAATTCACGTCCGTCCCGAACGGAGCCTGATACGAGATCAATACCTCCGAACGGGGGGAGGCCTTGAAGGCCTTCGCCAACTCGACTTCCAGCGCCGCCCGCAGCCGCGCGGAGTTTTCGGGGGTGTACCAGACGCCCAGGGTGGCGCAGACGTTGCCGCACAGCGCGACGTACTCGTCGATCAGGGCCGGCACCGCAGGCACCCTGATGTGGCCCTCGGCCGACAAGCGCCGATACAGCCGCCTGATCATCGCTTCGCGCAGCATCAGCGGGTCGAACGACGCATTCGGCGGATCCTGCACCAGAACCTTCTACACGACCTTCCGGCTTTGCACCACCGCTCGGATGAACCGGCGCTCCGCTACGCCCCGCGGGCGGCGCCTTCGAGGAGGTCGCCCGCCGCCGCCACGCTTTCGGCGGGTTTGCTCAGCCGGGTGGCGACCTCCCTGGCGCGGCTGAGGTAGTGCGCAGAACGCACCGAGCGCAGGTCGGCAACCAACGAGTCCAGGGTGGAGGCCGAGAACGCCCGTCCCACGCCGACTTCCAGCTTGCCGATCGCGTCGGCCCAGATCGGTTGATCGAGCCACAGCCAGAGAATCAGCATGGGCACGCCCGCCCGCAGGGCCGCGGCGGTGGTGCCGGCACCGCCGTGGTGCACGATCGCACGGCAGGCCGGAAACACCGCGCCGTGGTTCACCGTCTCCACGATCTTCACGTGGTCGGCGGCCGGGATATGGGTGAAATCGTTTGGGCCGCTGCAGATCAACGCCCGCTCGCCGATCTGCGCACAGGCCGCGCTGATCACGGCGACGGTCTCGGCGGGGGAGGTGACGGGCGTGCTGCCGAATCCGAAATAGATCGGCGGCGTCCCGTCGGCGATCCACGACAACACCTCGTCGTCGGCGTCGGTGGGCAGACCGAGGGTCAGCGACCCGACGAAGGGCCGCCGGTATCCCGACCTGGCCCATTGTTTGGCCAGCTCGGGCGCCAGCAGCTCGTCGTAGGTCTGGATCTCCAGCGGCGATTGCGCCGACGGGGTGCCGGGCAGTCCGAGCGCCCGCCGCTGCGCGCCCTCGGCCGCGCTGGTGACGTCCGACTGCAGCCGGCCCAGTTCCAACGTCTCGGCGGGAAAGAAGTGCAGCGCCGCCAGTGGGATGCCGAAATGTTCGGCGACGTTGGCGGCGAGCCGCTGTTCGTTCATCCCGGCCACCAGCAGGTCGGCACCGGCCGCCAACGAGGCCAGCGTCTCGCTCTTGCCGGTCCACACGGTGGTGACCCGCTCGATGACTTGCGGCAACGCGCTCATCGGGTTCTGCACGTTGCGGACGAAGGTGGTGGCCATGTTGATCTGCTCGCGGCTGTCGGGCCCGTAGGCGACCGCAGCAAGCCCCACCGACTCGGCCACGTCGAGCCTGTCGGGCGGGACCGCGATCACGACGTCGTGTCCTCGCCCACGCAGCTCGCGGGCGACGGCAACGCAGGGCTCGACGTCGCCGCGGCTGCCGTAGCCGGCCAGCACAATTTTCATCAACAGACCTCACTCGCGGGGATGGGATCAAATCCAAGCAGAAGGGAGGGCCGCCCGACTTGCTGGGCGCGCGCCTACCCCGCTGACCACGGATTTGTCGACGGGCAGGCTGCGGGCAACCGCGCGGGAGCGGCGAGCGCGGCCCGGGCAGATGCCGTTGAAAGCCCGCTGAGAGTGATTTGCGCAATACGAGCAGAACCCTTGTGAGTTTCCGCCGTCATGTGCAGGTAACCTATCGTTAACCCACGGCAACAGTTTCGCTGTAATCGTTGACGTGGGGGCACCTGCAACGCGTAAGACCGGTCCGCTAGCGCTGGGGACGGTCTTATTCGGCCGTCTTCGTTCGCGGCACTGGCAGCACCGGAGGGAATGCGATTTGTTTGCTGCTCGGCTGGTTATCCCCATACGACGCGCATCGAGGTCGTCGAGGCCCTCGCGGTCAGTGAAGGCAATCGGAGGAGAACGACATGGACTTCGCGGTACTACCGCCGGAGGTTAACTCCGCGCGGATGTACGCCGGTCCGGGGTCGGGACCGATGCTGGCCGCCGCGATGGCCTGGGACGAACTGGCCGCCGCGCTGCAATCGACCGCGACCTCGTACGAGGCCGAGATCACGGCTTTGACCTCCGGCCCGTGGGTGGGCCCGTCGGCGGCGTCCATGGTCGCCGCGATCACCCCCTACCTGGATTGGATGCGGGCCACCGGCGCCCAGGCCGAAGAGGCCGCCAACCAGGCCAGAACCGCGGCGTTCGCCTACGAGACGGCGTTCGCCGAGACGGTGCCGCCCCCGGTGGTCACGGCCAACCGCACCCTGCTGGCAACGCTCGTCGCC
Organism: Mycobacterium sp. 1245852.3; assembly: GCF_001669335.1. Taxonomy (NCBI): domain Bacteria; kingdom Bacillati; phylum Actinomycetota; class Actinomycetes; order Mycobacteriales; family Mycobacteriaceae; genus Mycobacterium; species Mycobacterium sp. 1245852.3. The sequence continues at coordinate 3,083 of NZ_LZLL01000468.1, forward strand.
ACCAACGTTCTCGGGCAGAACACGCCCGCGATCGCCACGACCGAGGCGGAATACGCCGAGATGTGGGCGCGAGACGCCGGGGCCATGTTCGGCTACGCGGGTTCTACCGCCGCGGCGACGCGGCTGACCCCGTTCACCCCACCCGACCAGACGACCAACTCCGACGTCGCGCAATCCGAGGCGGTAGCCCAGGCCACCGGCACCGCGGCCGGTAGCACGCGTAATGCCGTGGCCCAGCAGTCGTTCTCCGCGGTGCCCAACCTGCTGAGCAGCGCCGCGTTCGGCCCGGCCGCCGTCGACCCGACGTCGGCGACCGACCTGCTGAACCTCGAGGCCGACCTCATCACGGTTTTCCTTGACGCGCCGGCCGCCGTCGCCGGCCTCGGCGTCGACTCGCCCTCGGCCGCGATCGCGCTTCCCTTCGACATCGCCGGCGCGCTCACCGGTTTCCACACCGACGACATCGTGAGTGGTTGGGCCGGGGTGCAGTCGTGGCCGGGCACGGGCGCCGTGCCGCCGTCGCCGTTTCCGGTCATCACGAACCCGGCGGGGGGCTTCGGAACGCTGGCGTCGGCGGGCCTGGGCCAGGCGAACACGGTCGGCGGCCTCTCGGTGCCGCCGGGCTGGACGGCGGCCGCCCCGGCAATTCGCCCGGCCGCCCTGGTGCTTCCGACCACCACCGCCGGTGCCGCCGCGGAGGCGGCCGCCGCGGCCGCGCCCAGCGGCGCCGGGAGCCTGTTCGGCGAGATGGCCGTGGCGAGCATGGCCGGGCGCGCAATGGCCGGCACCGGCGGTGCGCTGGGTCGCGAGCGGGCCCGGACCGCCGACGCCGGCAAGGCCAAGCGCGAGCCGAAGAAGGACCCGGCGAACGAGCCGGCCGCGCCGCAGGTTGTGGCCGGGGGTCCCATCACCAGCATCGCCGCCGAGTTGCGCGAACTCGCGTCGCTGCGTGACGCGGGGATTTTGACGCAGCAGGAATTCGAAGAGCAGAAAAAGCGCCTGCTGCCGAGCTGATCCGGGCACAACGGTTCACCGGTCAATCGGCCATGGCGGCGCGGTACGGGTGTTACCGTTTGCTGGCCATCCGACCGTCGACGGGATTTCTCCTAGCCCTCATGTTCACCTTCCGGCTCGCCCGAGTGGCGGTGGCGGGCGCGTGCATCGCCCTGACCGGTGCGCCGCTGGTGGCGTGCGGCTCCGCCCCGCCGGCGACCACGGCCGTTACCACCTCAGTGACGAAAGTCGTTGCGGCACAGAGCAGTACACCTCTCGCCCGTTCGGGCGGCCCTGCGCCGACGACGGCATCCGGCGTGTACGGCGACCCCGCCGCCGCGGCGAAGCACTGGGTGGCGCAGTCGCTCGAGGACAACTGCGGCCTCGTCTCGGTCGCCGACGTCGTGGGTGAACTCACCGGCAACGCGCCGACCGAGCGGCAGATGCTGGACCTGGCGGAGTCGACACCGTCGGGGGCCAATCCGGGGCCTATCTACGCGCCGCGCAACGACCCGAGCCACTCCGGACCGGACAGCGGCGTCTCGATGGCCGACTTGGTCATCCTGCTCGACCACTTCGGTATCAAAGCGGAGATGACCGCGGAGTCCGACCGGGATCGCAACGGCCTGCCCCTGCTCGAGCAATATCTGGCGCAGGACCGCAAGATCATCGCGTTCGTCAACTCCTCGGTGATCTTGAACGCCGACGACCAGCGCACCAAGGCCGACCACTTCCTGGTCGTCACCGGCATCGACACGGGCAGAGATATCGTTCATCTCAACGACCCCGGCATCGACCACGCCGACGAACAGGTCAGCGTCACCGCGTTCATGGCCGCCTGGCAGACCAGTGATCAGTCGATCGTCGTCACGGCGTCCCGCGGCTGATCACTGGTAACGCCAGGCGGTTTCGGGCACAGTGTGCAGTACTACCGAGCGAGGTACCTCATGGAGAAGTCGTCCGTCCCCAACGCTTCCGGGGCGGTGCCGATGCGGGTGCAGGCATTGCTTCGGTATCCGGTCAAGTCGATGCTGGGCGAGACCCTCGATTGCCTGCCGGTCGACGAGCGTGGCGCCGACGGCGACCGGCGATTGGCACTGCTCGACGGCGAAACGGGGCACGTGGCCAGCGCCAAGAATCCCCGGCTATGGCGCGACCTCCTGACGTGCACCGCGCATGCGGACGCCCGGGGAGTGCGCATCAGGCTGCCCGATGGGACCGACGTGGCCGCCGACGATCCCGGCGTCGACGAGCTGATCTCCCGCTTGACGGGACGGCGGGTGCGGCTGATCGCCCAGCGCCCCGACGGTGCGACACTGGTGCGCCCCGATCCGGAGCAACTGCTCGAACTCGGTCTGGACGCCGAGGTCGGTGGCCGCATTCTGAGGATCGCCGCCACCACCCCGGGTGAATCGTTCACCGACGAGGCCCCGTTGCACGCGATCACGACGGCCACCCTCGAGCACATCGGTGTGGAGGCGCTGCGCTACCGCCCGAATGTGGTGATCGCGACACCGCCCGACTATCCGCCATACGCCGAAAACGAGTGGGTTGGCGGCGAAATGGCCGTGGGTGAGACGCGGTTGCGCGTCCTGACGGCCACGTCACGCTGCGTGGTGCCCACGCTCGAGCACGGCCCGTTACCCCGGGCTCCGCAGGCGCTTCGGATCCCCGCCGCCGAAAACCGTTTGGACACAGGCGGTCACGGCAAACAGGCGTGCGCGGGCGTTTACCTCGCCGTGGTGACCAACGGCGTCATCCGCGTCGGTGACGCCGTCACTGTAGCGCCATAGACCGGCCGTCCGGATCGGCGCACCGCCTTCGTGGCGTCAGCCACCGAGATTGCGCACCGCCGTGTCGAGTTCTTCGGCCTGTTCGACCAACTCGCGGTCGGACAGCTCTGCGTGCCCGACTCGCTGCACCAGTTCCTCGCGCGTCGCGACCTGCAGGGCGCCCCGGTACTCGTCGGAGTTCAGATCCGCCGGCGCGACGACCGCGGCACGCCCCTCGACCACCACCAGCGCTGTGTCCGCGTCCTTGCTGGCGAGCAATCGCCGGACGTCGTCGGCACCGATGGTCATGAGCCACCCCGCCCGGTTCGTTGTTGCAGCTCGTCGATCAAGCGGGAGGCCTGGGCCTTGGTGAGATTCTCGGGGACCTGTTCGCCCGCTTCTTGCGCCAGCGTGTTCAAGTAGCTGCGCTGCGGGCCGGTCATGGGCTCGTCGCCGGTCACCCACTGCGACTGGTCCTTCTCCGGATTCTCCTGTGGCGCCTGCGCGGCATCGTCGGACATGCATTTGGCTATGCCCGCTACCCGGCCAACGTAATCAGGAGCCGGCGCGAAAGGTTTCGGCATGCTAGCCCGCCGCCCCGGTCATCTTCATCACCAGCAACACCGCCACCGCGATGAACACGAGGACGAAGACGCCGACGGCGACCACGGTCAGCACGAGACTGGGAGTGAATCGTCGGGTGTTCGGCGGCTGCGGCGCAGACATCCCCGAGGTCTGGGGCGCGGCCGGGGGGGGTGGCGCCCGGTGCGGTGCCTCCTCCGGGCTCGAGGCCGGGGATCTGCGTCGGGTCAGGATCGGGAGGTTGCGCGGTCATGATCGGCTGCGGCCCTTTCGTCGCGGGCGGCGCTGGGGACATTCGGTCGCATCGCCACCCGAATGCAGTTGTCCTTCTTGTTCTTGAACAGCTCGTAGGCCCGCACCCCGTCCTCCAGCGACACGTCGTGGGTGATCAGCTTGGCGGGGTCGAGGTCGCCCTGCTCGACGTAATCGAAAAGCCGGGTTATATAGCGTTGTCCGTGTTGTTGAGCGGTTTTCAGGGTGAGGCCCTTGTTGGTCAACACCCCAGTCGGGAACTTGTCGGTCAAGCCGTATACCCCGAGCACGGACACCACTCCACCTTTGCGGCAGGCCAGGATCGCCTGGCGAAGCGCGGAAGCGCGGTCGGTCTCCATGCGCAGCAGTTGCTTGGCCCGGTCGTAGAGCTGCTGTACCCCGGTGCCGTGGCCCTCCATGCCGACGGCGTCGATGCAGCCATCGGGTCCGCGGCCGCCGGTCATCTCCCTGAGCGTCTCGTGCACACTGTCGACCGCCTTGTAGTCGATGGTCTCCAGCCCGAACTCGTTGCGCGCCAGGGCCAACCGCTCCGGGATGCGGTCGATGACGATGGCCCGCTCGGCGCCCAACAGCAGGGCGCTCCTGGCGGCCATCAGTCCGACGCCGCCGGCACCCCAGACCGCGACGGTGTCGCCACCGGCGATGTCGCAGAAGTCGGCGCCCATGAAGCCGGTGGGCACCGCGTCGGATAAGAACAGCGCCTGCTCGTCGGTGATATCACCGGGAATCGCAAAGCAATTCGCGTCGGCGAAAGGCACCCGGACGTATTGGGCGTGCGAACCCGCGTAGCCACCGAACGGGTGCGTGTATCCGTAGATACCGCCGGAAGGGTATCCCAACAACGGCTGTTGCAGTTCGGCATTGGGATTCGTTGTATCGCAACACGAATACATTTCATGATCGCAATACCAGCACTGGTTGCATGCGATGAAGGACGGCACCACGACGCGGTCGCCGACTTTGGTGTCGCGCACTTGCGGACCCGTCTCCGCCACCACCCCCATGAATTCATGGCCGAACACGTCGCCGGCCCGCATGCCCGGCAGATAGCCGTCGATGAAGTGCAAGTCCGACCCGCAGGTCGTGGTGAGCCGGACTTCGACGATCACGTCGTGCGGGTTCAGGATTTTCGGGTCATCGACCGTTTCCACGGACAGGTCATTGACGCCGTTCCAGCACAGTGCACGCATGTTGAGCCTTTCGCTTACCGCGCGGATTTCCGCGCGCTGGGGTTGGACCGGATGGTCGGCACCTCGCCCGTCTGCATCAACGCGCGCAGCCGGTACAGGATCTTGAAAGCCGCGGCGCCGGACAACAGCGCGGGCGCCGGGGCCTTGATCCGCAGCGTCACCTCGGTGCCGAGCTCGTGTGGGGCGGGCCGATACCGGACGGCGATCTCGTTGCCCTGGCCGACGAAGCGCACTGCGCCGGACTCGGCTACCCGCGTGGACTTCCACTCAACGGGCGGTTCTGCCGACATCTTCCAGCGATAGCGATCCCGTTCGTCGACGTCGATCTCCGCGATGTCACCGAGCACCACCGACAACTGGTCGGGGTCGCGCCAGAACTGCTCGATGCGCTCGACGGGGCACGCGATGGTGACCGTTTGCGCCCTGCCCTGCCGGGACGGCAGGTCGATCACCTTGTTCACGGCGCCCAGTACTTGCTTCTTGGCGGACTCTAGATAGCTCACCGCGTGCTCCCTCCGTCGGGGCATGGCGGTACCCGCCCACGGGCCACCCAAACCGAGCGCGCTGCAGCGAGTTGGCCGAACCGATCGGCGCACGCGACGGTGTCAGTCCGCGCCGGCCCCCGCACGGTGCGCGTCGATTAGCGGAAAGCCCTGCCCGACAACAGGTTCGGGCACGCTTGTCGCGCTGGCGGCCTTAACTCTGCGAGTTCTGGGTGGGGCTCTGCGCGGACTCCCACTTGGCCTCGAGCGATCTCGTCACCCTGGTGCCGGCGGGCAGCTCGAGCTGAAATGTTTCACCGCCATCGGCCTCGAACGTGACGAGATATCCCGCGTCGCTGGAATCCTTGAAAACGACCTTGTAGGGCTGTTCACCCGAACCGCGGTCCACGGCGATGATGTCGCCAGGGGTGACGTCGTCGATCAGGTCGTTTCCGGAGACTTTGGACATAGGGTCGACGTTAGCCGAAGAGACGCGGCCGCTGCCCGGGCCGGCCGGGTCAGTGACCGACCTCACCTAGGGTTGCAGGAAGGTCTTGAATGGCGCGACGCTCGTCCATGGCGCGGTTAACAGCGGCGATTGCGGGTAGCTGGGCCCTTGAGCGGGTCGCCGAGGCCTAC
>NZ_LZLL01000469.1:0-7750 GCF_001669335.1 Mycobacterium sp. 1245852.3
GTGCGGCATGCCGTGGCCGCGCAGGGTGATGACCGACGCCGGTTGGGTGCCGGGCGGGATGGTGATTTCGCTGACGCCGTCCAAGATGGCGTCGACGGTGACGGTGGCGCCCAGCGCCGCGTCGACCATCGGCACCGAAACCGTGCAGTGCAGATCGTCGCCTTCGCGGACGAAGACGTCGTGGGGCTGTTCGTGGACCTCGACGTAGAGGTCGCCGGCCGGGCCGCCGCCGGGCCCGACCTCACCCTGGGCGGCGAGCCGCACGCGCATGCCGTCGCCGACACCCGCGGGGATCTTGACGCTGATCTCGCGGCGGGCCCGCACCCGGCCGTCGCCCATGCATTGATGGCACGGGTCGGGGATGACGACGCCGACGCCCCGGCAGGTCGGGCAGGGCCGGGACGTCATCACCTGGCCCAGCAGCGAGCGCTGCACGGTCTGCACCTCACCGCGACCGCCGCAGGTGTCGCACGGGACCGGCGCGGAGTCGCCGTTGGTGCCCTTGCCTTGGCATCGATCGCAGAGCACCGCGGTGTCGACGGTGACCTGCTTGGTCACGCCGGTCGCGCACTCTTCGAGGTCGAGGCGCATGCGCAGCAGCGAGTCCGAGCCCGGCCGTACCCGCCCGATCGGGCCGCGGGAGGTCGCGCCGCCGCTGAAGCCGCCACCGAAGAAGGCCTCGAACACGTCGCCCAGGCCACCGAATCCGGCGCCGAAACCACCGCCCGCCGCGGCCGCGTTCTCCATCGGATCGCCGCCGAGGTCGACGATCCGCCGCTTCTCGGGGTCGCTCAGCACCTCGTAGGCGACGCTGATCTCCTTGAATTTCGCCTGCGCGGCCTCATCGGGGTTGACGTCCGGATGCAGTTCGCGCGCCAGCTTGCGGTACGCGCGCTTGATCTCCGCGTCGCTGGCGTTTCTGCTCACGCCGAGCAGCCCGTAGTAATCGCGTGCCACGCTTGACTCTCCTATACCTGGTCTTTCCCCGCGCCTACCCACCCTGCGGGTGCGCGTTCATCGAGCACCCAGGACTTCGCCGATATACATGGCAACCGCAGCAACGCTGGCGATAGTTCCCGGATAGTCCATCCGGGTGGGCCCCAGCACACCCATTCCCCCGTAAACGGTGTCGGAAGTGCCGTAGGCGGTGGTCACCACGGAGGTGCCCAATATCTGCTCGGCGGCCGTCTCGTGGCCGATGCGCACCGTCACCTTACCGGCTTCCTGCTGGGCGGCCAGCAACCGCAACACCACCACCTGCTCCTCCAGCGCCTCCAGGATGGAGCGCAACGAGCCGCCGAAATCGGCCGCGTTACGGGTCAGGTTGGCGGTACCGCCCAACAACAGGCGCTCTTCGGTGTGTTCGACGAGGGATTCCAGCAACACCGTCGCCGACCGGCCGACGGCGTCACCCAGGCCGTCCGGGCTGCGCAGCTGTCCGGCGAGGTCGGCCACCGCGACCGAGGCGGCCGACAGCTTCTTTCCCACCAGCGCCTGGCCAAGCATCTCGCGCAGCTGGGCCAGTTCGTGCTCGTCGATGACGTCACCGAGTTCGACGACCCGCTGGTCGACCCGGCCGGAGTCGGTGATGACAACCATCAGGAGCCGGGCCGGGGTCAGGGCGATCACCTCGAGGTGGCGCACCGTGGACGACGACGCCGTGGGGTACTGCACGACGGCGACCTGCCGGGTCAGTTGCGCCAGCAGCCGCACCGCCCGGCGCAGGACGTCATCGAGGTCGACCCCGGACTCGAGGAAGCTCTGGATCGCGCGCCGTTCGGCCGACGACAGGGGCTTGACGTCGTCGAGCCGGTCGACGAATTCGCGGTAGCCCTTCTCGGTGGGCACCCGTCCGGAACTGGTGTGCGGCTGGGTGATGTAGCCCTCGGCCTCCAGCACCGCCATGTCGTTGCGGACGGTGGCGGACGAGACGCCGAGGTTATGTCGCTCCACCAACGCCTTGGAACCGATCGGTTCTTTGGTCGCGACGAAGTCGGCCACGATGGCGCGCAGCACCTCGAACCGACGGTCATCGGCACTTCCCACCGGCCGCCACCTCCTTCGATACCGCCTTGACCGGATTCATTTTACGGGCCCGGGCGGCGTCGACCTCACCGGTGAAGCGCGAGCAGACGCAAAAGCACGCTGCCCGTCCGCGTTCGGGTGCTTTTGTGTCTGCTCGCCGGAACAACCGGCGTCCCGCTAGCCTTTCCAGAATGAACCGGTCGGGCCAGAGCAACGATTCGGGAAGGGTCGGCCGATGATCTTCAAGGGCGTGCGCGACGGCAAGCCGTATCCCGAGCACAACCTCTCGTATCGGGATTGGTCGCAGATTCCGCCGCAGCAGATCCGGCTCGACGAATTGGTCACCACCACAACGGTGCTCGCCCTGGACCGTCTGCTCTCCGAGGACTCCACCTTCTACGGCGATCTCTTCCCGCACGCGGTGCGGTGGAAGGGCATCACCTATCTCGAGGACGGCCTGCATCGCGCGGTGCGCGCCGCGCTGCGGAACCGCACCGTGCTGCACGCGCGGGTATATGACATGGATATGTCGCTGCACCCACCGAGGTGATTCGAGTGGTCACGTTCGGGCCTCACCGCGTGTCGACCTGGTAAGGACGTTGGTTTCCGCCACAACTTGCCAGGAGGACCGCCATGGCACGGCTGCAAGGAGTCTCCGACCGCGACGCCGGACTCGGCGCCAAGATCGCCTTCTTTTTCACGAGGCGCAAGCTCGCACGGATGACCGGGCTGGAAACCGCGGGGATGCTGGAACCGCTGCGGATGTACGCGCACATCCCGCGACTGCTCAACGCCTACGGCAGGTTGGAGCAGGCCGAGTCGAAACTCGACGTCCTCACCCCGCGCCAGCGGGCGCTGGCCGAGTTGAAAGCGGCGACGACGGTGCGCTGCGAGTACTGCATCGACCTCGGCTCCCAGATCGCCCGGCGCTGGGGCATCACCGACGAGGAGCTGCTGGCCCTGGCCAACTACCAGAGTGCGCCGTGCTTCTCCGACGTCGACAAGCTGATCCTGCAGTACGCCACCGCGATCAGCCGTACCCCCGTCGCGGTGACCGACGAGCTCTTCGATGCGCTGCGCGCGCACTTCGATACCGCCCAGCTGGTCGGCTTGACCCACGTCATCACGCTGGGCAACCTGCGCGCCCGCTTCAACATCGCGCTCGACATCGGGTCGTCGGGCTTTTCCGGTGACCGGGTGTGCGCCCTGCCCGAGACCGACCGCCGATGACGGCGGATGCGTCTCTGGCGGCACGCTTCGAGGCGGCCCGGCCCCAGCTGGGCGCCGTCGCTTACCGCCTGCTGGGCTCGATCGACGACGCCCAGGACGCGGTGCAGGAGGCCTGGTTGCGCCTGAGCCGCACCGCCGGCGTGGACGGCGTCGTCAATCTCGACGCCTGGCTGACCACGGTGGTGGCGCGCATCTGCCTGAACATGTTGCGCGACCGCCGAACCCGGGGCCGCGACGAACATCTCGGCCGCCTGCCCGATCCGATCGTGGAGGCGGACGGCGAATCCGACCCCGAGCACCGCGCGATGCTGGCCGACGCGGTGGGGCTGGCGCTGTTCGTGGTGCTGGATACGTTGCCGCCGGCCGAGCGGCTGGCGTTCGTGCTGCACGACGTCTTCAGGGTGCCGTTCGAGCAGATCGCGGCCATCGTCGAGCGGACGCCGGAGGCAGCCCGCAAGCTGGCCAGCCGGGCGCGGCGCCGGATCGAGCAGGCCGATCCGTCGCCCGAGGGCACGGTGGCCGCGCAACGCGAGGTGGTCGACGCGTTCTTCGCGGCGGGGCGCAGCGGCGACTTCGACCGCCTGGTTTCGGTGCTCGATCCCGACGTGGTGTTGCGTGGTGACTTCGGTGTCCGCACCGCCGTCTTCCGCGCCGAGGGCGCGCAGCAGGTGGCCGGGCTGGCCCGCGGTTACGCCGGGCCGGAGCGCGAGGTCCGTTCGGCGACCGTGAACGGCGCCGCGGGCGCGGTGATCTTCGTCGCCGGCCGCGCGGCGTCCGTCATGGCCTTCGTGGTGCGCGGCGGCCGGATCCGCGCGATCGACGTGCTCGCGGATCCGGCCCGCATCGCCAGGTTGGACCTGAGCGCATTACGCGCGGGTCACTGACCGGCGGCCTGCAACAACTCCATCGCCGAGGACCGCGACAGCACCCAGCCGCCCTGGTTGACGAACGTGACGTTCTGCGTGACCGGCGACGTCAGCTTCGGGCCGGAGACCGCAACGTCGGCCGTGGCCGAACCGGCCGCGGCCGGCTGGATGTTCGTGACGTCGAACGACAGCGGCAGGTCGCCGTTCTTCGCCGCCTTCTGCAGCTTCTTGTCGGCGACGTGCGCTTCGATCCCGCTGATGCCGCCCTGCACCAGATTGCTCTTGTTGGCGAACGGGACACTCGGGTCGGCGAGGCTGGTGAGCACGCCGGTCAGCTGATCGGGAGTCGGCAGGTTGGCGCCCGCGACGGGCTGCGCCGGTGGCGGGTCCTGCGGAAGCGGCGCGCCGACAGTGGCGAGCCGCACCCCGGCGGCCAGCGCACTCGGGGTTGCGGTGGAGGCGACGCCGGCGGCAACGCCCCCGACGATGGCCAGGGCTGCCACCCCGGTGGCGATGGTTTTGACGATCTTCATGGTTCCCCCTTCGGTGGGCACGAATGTCGACGCAGGGTTGGCGATCCGCAACGCCGGTTCGTGGCGGTGTGGACGGTGTCAGCGTGCCCGTTGCGTTTGTTATTTCGTGTCTCGGCACCGATACGTTACGGCCATCCGATGTGCGGGCAACAGGAGAAGACTGTGCGCCGGCTGTGCGGGGGCGTCCGCCGTGGGCCCGATATGCCAAACCCCCATGCGCCTGCGTTGCGGGGCGCATGGGGTTCGGCGATGTCGTCGGTGTCTTAGTTCGTCGCGGTGGCCGCCTGGATCAGCGCGATCGCCGCGTCGTGCTGCAAGACCCAGTTGCCGCCCTGGTTGACGAACACCAGGTGCTTGTTGACCGGCCCGGCGAACTTCGGGCCGGTGATGCCGACGTCGGCCTGGGCCAGGTTCGGCCCCGCCGGCGCGATGTTCGTCACGTTGAACTGCTCGGGGAAGTTCCCGTTGCGGTAGGCCTTCCGCAGGTCGTGGTCGGCCACCATGCCCTCGTTTTGAGGGATGCCGTTTTCGACGAGGTTGTTCTTGTCCCGGTAGTTGACGCCGGGGTCGGTTACTTGGGTGCACAGGTTGGCTAGCTGGTCAGCCGTCGGCAGCTGCCCCGGCGCGCCCGGCGGCGGGGGCGGAGGCGGCGGCGGATCCTGCGGCAGTGGCGCGCCGACGGCCGCCAACTGCACATGATCCATCGGTGCTGCAATGGAAGCCACGCCGGCGGCGGCGCCGCCAATGGCGGTCAGGGCCGCCACGCCCGTGGCAATGGACTTCACGGATTTCACAGGTCCCCCTTCGATGCACATGGACCGTGGCGGAATCCTGCGGATGGCCGCACACGGTCACACGTCTCCATGGTTGAAGATGGTGTAAGTGTGCCCTGTGACTTGGGATTTTGTGTCTCGGGTCGGTCACGTTACGACGACGCTACGGTCGCGACGTGTGAAAACACGCTAAATGGCCTGTGCCGCAAGTGGGTTTTGGCGCTGCAGGCACGCGGCCGGTTACTCCGCGGCGAGCGTTTCGATCAAGCTCTTGGGCCGGATGTCCGACCAGTTCTGTTCGACGTACTGCAGGCAATCCGCGCGGCTTGCTGCCCCGAACGCCACCCGCCAGCCGGCCGGTGTGTCGGCGAAGGTCGGCCACAGGCTGTGCTGGTCCTCGTCGTTGACCAGAACCACGAATGTCGCGTTCTCGTCATCAAAGGGGTTGGCGCTCATCGTGTCTCCTTCTCACGGGATACTTGGACGGGCTGACGGTGGATCCCAACACCCGATCGGACAGCAGGCCAAGGCAGCTCAGGTTGGGAAACCCGGGCCCCTGGGTGAGCCCGGACAGGTTCGGCAGGAACAACTTGGGTGTCACGTCGGTGACGGCCAGGTCATAACCTATCGCCTCCTCCAGTCGCTCCGAGGTCAGGGGCCCACCAAGGCCGAGTTCCAGCAGATCAAGCGCGTCCTGGCTGAATAACGGTGCGAACCAAAGCGAGTCGGCGCCGGAGCCGTCGATGACGAGATCGAACCCGTGTACCGTTTCGAAGTTCTCACTGCCGCGGTTGGTGGACAGCGTCAACCGGATCTGTCCCTCCTTGCCGACCGCGTGGGCGACGCGGCCACGCAGGTGGTGGATGCGATCGTCGGCCAGCAACGCCTCCTGCACATTGGACGAGAACACCCCACGGTCGGTGCGGGCCAACGCGTCGCGGCGTTCGGCCAGGGTCAGGGCCGGCCAGTTGGTGGGATCGGAGAACAGCGAGTTCTCGAAGAATCCCTCGCCGCGGGTGAACAACGTGGCCTGCGGGGAGATCACGGTGATGCTCGAAACCCGGTGGCGAAACAGCTCATAGAGCATTGCCGCGGCCGTCTCGCCACCGCCGATCACCGCCACCCGCTCCGCATTGATCCGGTCGTGATTGGCGGCGCGGTCCCAGAACTGGGCGATCGACAGCATGCGCGGATTGCCGGGCAGCAAGGACTTTTCGGCCTGGCCGGGGCCGGTGATCATCAGGGCATCGGCGTGCACGGTGGTTTCGTGTGTGTGCAGCGCCCAGCGGTCGCCGGTGATCGCCAGTCGTTCGACGTCACCGTGCACCACATTCATGCCCACGTGGTCGGCGACCCAACTCAGGTACTGGCTCCACCGGCGATGCGTCGGTGCCGGCCTGCCACGATCGATCCACTCGGCGAACGATGCCGTGGCGATCAGATAGGACTGCCAGCTGTAGCGGGTCATCCGCTCGTCGAGTTCGGCGTTGCGGCGCGGCACCAGCGCCGAGCGGTAGGGAAACCCCACGTCCTTTTCCGGGCTGGTACCGAGCCGGTGCGCGCCGTCGGTCCATCCGCCGCTGGCCTGCCAGTTCGCCGCGACACCGATCCGCTCCACGGCCACCACGTCGGGAACCTCGACGCCCATCTCGCGCAACGCGAAGGCCTTGGCCGCGACGGCCACCGCCTTGGCGCCGGCCCCCACGATCGCCAGTGTGCTCATTTCACCATCTCCCGCAGTGATTCGATCCAAAGCTCTTGCAGCGCCGCAATATCGGAGTCATCGAGAATGTCGGGCAGCGCGCGCCACTGCGCGGCCAGCACCCGCTCCCCGCCAAAGGTCAGCACCATCGCCGCGATGGTGAGCTCATGGCGCACGGCCAGCTCCGGCTCCGGCACCGGCGACGCGCCGGCGAGCAGCTCGCGTTCGAGCCGCAGCCCCGTGCCGCCGTCGGCGTGGGCGGCGCCGAGGTAATTCAGCAGCAGTTGCGGGGGCCGGAAGCCGGCGAGCCGCTCGGCGGTGTCGGCCCGCAAGTAGCGCAGCAACCCGTAGTCGAGTCCGTCGCCGGGGATGGAAGCCAGCTGCTCCCCCACCCTGCGCGGGTCGGTCGAGTCCAGCCTCACCGGGTAGATGGAGCTGAGCAGCCCGACGGTGTCGCTGGTGTCGATGGTGTGTGCGCCCGGGCCGTCCACCAAACCGTCTGCGCGGCCGTGTGTTTCGAGCGCCAGCAGCGGTGGCGGGGTGGGCTGGCCGCGCAGCTCGCGCCAGCGGGTCACCGTCGCCGCGGTGGCGGTGACCAGCAGCGTGGGCAACGGCAGACCC
>NZ_LZLL01000470.1:0-18562 GCF_001669335.1 Mycobacterium sp. 1245852.3
GCAACTACGAGTACGCCATCAACAACTCGTTCGGCTTCGGCGGACACAACGTGGCCATCGCCTTCGGGCGGTACTGATCCGAGCAACACCGAATATCAGGAGACCTGCGATGACTATCACGGCCCCCGAGACGGTTGGCGAGTCGCTCGACCCTCGCGACCCGCTGTTGCGCTTGAGCAATTTCTTCGACGACGACACCGTCGAGCTGTTGCACGAGCGTGATCGCTCCGGCGTGCTGGCCGCCGCGGGGACCGTGAACGGCGTACGCACCATTGCGTTCTGCACCGACGGCACCGTGATGGGCGGTGCCATGGGCATCGAGGGGTGCACGCACATCGTCAACGCCTACGACACCGCCATCGAGGAGCAGAGCCCGATCGTGGGCATCTGGCACTCCGGCGGCGCCCGGCTGGCCGAGGGCGTGAAGGCCCTGCACGCGGTGGGCCTGGTGTTCGAGGCGATGATCCGGGCGTCCGGCTACATCCCGCAGATCTCGGTGGTCGTCGGCTTCGCGGCCGGCGGCGCCGCCTACGGGCCGGCCCTGACCGACGTCATCGTGATGGCACCGGACAGCCGGGTTTTCGTCACCGGGCCCGACGTGGTGCGCAGCGTTACCGGCGAGGACGTGGACATGTGCTCGCTGGGTGGCCCGGAGACCCACCACAAGAAGTCCGGGGTGTGCCACATCGTCGCCGACGACGAGCTCGACGCCTATGAGCGGGGTCGCCGGTTGGTCGGGTTGTTCTGCCAGCAGGGGCATTTCGACCGGAACAAGGCCGAGGCCGGTGACACCGACATCCACGCGCTGCTGCCCGAGTCGGCACGGCGGGCCTATGACGTGCGCCCGATCGTGACCGCGATCCTCGATGACGAGACGCCGTTCGACGAGTTCCAGGCCAATTGGGCGCCGTCGATGGTGATCGGGCTGGGTCGCCTGTCCGGCCGCACCGTCGGCGTGCTGGCCAACAACCCGTTGCGCCTGGGTGGCTGCCTGAACTCCGAAAGCGCCGAGAAGGCAGCGCGTTTCGTGCGCCTGTGCGACGCGTTCGGTATTCCGCTGGTGGTGATCGTCGACGTGCCCGGCTACCTGCCCGGCGTCGACCAGGAGTGGGGCGGCGTGGTGCGCCGCGGCGCCAAGCTGTTGCACGCGTTCGGTGAGTGCACGGTTCCGCGTGTCACGCTGGTGACCCGAAAGACCTACGGCGGGGCCTACATTGCGATGAACTCCCGGTCGCTGAACGCCACCAAGGTATACGCGTGGCCGGACGCCGAGGTGGCGGTGATGGGCGCCAAGGCGGCCGTCGGCATCCTGCACAAGAAGAAGCTGGCCGCCGCGGCCGATCACGAGCGCGAAGCGCTACACGACCAGCTGGCGGCCGAGCACGAGCGGATCGCGGGCGGCGTGGACAGCGCCATCGAGATCGGCGTGGTCGACGAGAAGATCGACCCGTCGCACACCCGCAGCAAGCTCACCGAGGCGCTGGCCCAGGCCCCCGCGCGCCGCGGCCGTCACAAGAACATCCCGCTGTAATTTCTAGGCCTGCGAGCGTAAGGGCACTGCGAAAATTCGCGTGCAAAATCGCAGTCCGCTTACGCTCGCGCAGGTAGCGGGCCCAGGATCGTCGAAAGCGCTTGCCGCAGTTCCCCTTCGGGGTTGGCGGTGAGTCGCTCGGCTCGCCATCCGACGAAATCGTCCGGACGGATCAGCAGCGCCCCTTCCGGCGCCAGGCCAGTGATCGCCGCCCACTCGTCGTTGTAGCAGCGATGCGCCGACAGCGACGCCGAAGCCGCTGCCGCACACCATCGCTCGTCGCCGGACAGCACGGTGAATCGGGGCCCCAGCAGGTCGAGCGTCGACACCCCGTCTCGCAACCAGACGTGCGGTACCCGCGTGCCCGGTTGCGCGCGCAACTCGTCCACCAGGGCGCCGCCTTCCGCGTCGCTCGTCACGACCGCCGCCGAGCGGTACCGGTATCCGATGAGCAGGGCGAACATCGAGCATTCTTCATCGGCCGGCAATTGCGGAGCGTCGCGGCCCGGCCGCAGCAGGGCCATCGACGGCCCGGTGAGCGATTGGCGCGCGGCGAATCGGCCCACCGGATGACGCTCGGCGTGGTAGGTCGCCAATAGCTCGGGTGTGGCCGTGCCACGCAGGACGGCGGCGAGTTTCCAGGCCAGATTGTGTGCGCTCTGGATGGCGGTGTTGGCTCCCCCGGCCTTGAACGGCGGCATGGTATGCGCCGAATCGCCGACGAGATACGCTCGCCCACAATCGAATTGATCGGCCACCTGCTCGTAGGGCTGCCACGCCGCGACCTCGATGATGTCGAGGTCTATCCGCTCCCCGATCGCCTTGGTGAGCAGCTCGCGGCAGCGCTGCGGGGTGAACTGTTCGGCCGACTCGCCCTCACCGGGAAAGTAGGTGGTGATGAACATGCCGAGATCGCCCTCGGCGACCAGGAATATGCCGTCCACATCGTCGTTTTTGACCTGCACGCCATCGCCGTCGTGCAGCTCCGGGATGAAGCGGCGCCACGGGGCCCGGAAGTAGATGAAGACGACATAGATCGGCAGCGCGCCATACCCGGATGTGCTGATGCCCAACGATTTACGGATCGGGCTGTGCACGCCGTCGGCGCCGACGAGATAGTCGGCGCGGACGGTCTGCGACTCCCCCGATTCGACGTCGCACACCACCGCGGTGACGCCGGTGTCGTCCAGCTCGAACGAGGACAACCGTGTGCCGTAGCGCACCTCGCTGCCGGCCCGCCGCGCCGCGTCGATCAGAATCGGCTCGAGCCGGCTCTGTGGGCAATACTGCGCCGCCGGCTCGGGGCTGAGCCTGTCCAGACCGGCGAAGATCGCGCCGACGTCGAGCGCCGGCTCTTGCACGGTGCTGTTGAGCGTGGGCCGGACCACCAGCGTCGAGACGTGCTCTGCGACCGCCCGCACCTCGTCCCGAAGGCCAAGGCCGCGCAGGATTTCTGAGCTTCGGAAACTCAGGTTGCGGGCCTTGGGGTACAGGAAGATCTCCGGTCGTTTCTCGACCAGCAGTGAATGGACGCCGTGTTGGGCCAGCACCGCCGACGTCACCAGGCCGCCAACGCCGGCGCCCACGATCAACACCGGGACTCGGATAGTCATCGGCCCTCCCTCCACCAGCACGGCATAAATTGACAGTCTCTATCAAAAGACACTAACTATCAATACCCGGCCGTGTGGCGGGAGGCCATCGGGCGGCCGCCCTAGCCGAAGCGCGCCAGAAACTCCTCGGCCACGGCGACCACTCGCTCCCGATCCCGCGCTACCAACCCGATCCGCGTGCGTCGATCGAGGATGTCGGAGACATCAAGCGCGCCCTCATGCGTTATCGCGTATTCGAATTCCGCTCGGCTGACGTCGATTCCGTCCGCGACCGGCGCGGTCGGTCGCTCGCAGGCCGCGGTGGCAAGCACCTTGGGCGCCTCGGCGCCGAAGCGCGCCACCAGCGAAGCCGGCAACCCGGCGTCGGACTCGGCGATCACACCGGGATTGGCGGGCGCCCCGATCAGCGGCAGGTTGCGGGTTCGGCATTTGGCGGCGCGCAGTCGCCGCACCCGCACGGCGCGATCCAGCACGTCCTGTGCCATGTGGCGGTATTCGGTCAGCTTGCCGCCGATCACGCTGATCACCCCGGACGCCGACTCCACGACGGCGTGTTCGCGCGAGACGTCGGCGGTGCGGCCCTCGCCGGTGTCGATCAGTGGGCGCAGCCCGGCATAGGCGCCGATCACGTCGGTGGCGGTGAGCGCGGTCCCCAGTGCGGTGTTGACCGTGTCGAGCAGGAAAGTGATTTCGTCGACCGACGGTTCGGGCACATCCGGAATGGGACCGGGCGCCTCCTCGTCGGTCAACCCCAAATACACCCGGCCCAGTTGTTCGGGCATGGCGAAGACGAAGCGGTTGAGCTCACCCGGAATCGGAATCGTCAGCGCCGCAGTCGGATTGCCGAACGACTGGGCGTCGAAGACCAGATGGGTGCCGCGACTCGGCCGCAACCGCAACGAGCCGTCGATCTCCCCCGCCCATACCCCGGCCGCGTTGATGACCGCGCCAGCCGCAATGTCGATCGACTCACCGCCGCGCATGTCGGTCAGCCGCACCGAGGTACCGGTGGCCCGCGACGCCGCCACGTGGGTCAGGATTCGGGCGCCGTGCTGCGCCGCGGTACGTGCGACGGCGGTGACCAGGCGGGCGTCGTCGACCAGTTGACCGTCGTAGGCCAGCAGGCCGCCGTCCAGGCCGGCACGCCGTACGGTCGGCGCCATCGCAACGACGCGTTGCGCTGAAATCCGTTGCGAGCGCGGTAGTGTCGAGGCCGGTGTGCTGGCCAGAAACCGCAACGCGTCACCGGCCAGGAAGCCGCCCCGCACCAGGGCCCGCTTGCCCGGACTCATCGACGGCAGCAGCGGCACCACCTGCGGCATGGCGTGAACCAGGTGGGGCGCGTTGCGCGTCATCAGGATTCCGCGCTCGATGGCGCTGCGCCGGGCGATGCCCACGTTTCCCGTCGCGAGGTAGCGCAGGCCGCCATGGACAAGCTTGGAACTCCACCGGCTGGTCCCGAAGGCCAGATCGTGTTTCTCCACCAGCGCCGCCCGCAGCCCGCGCGCGGCGGCATCCAGCGCGATCCCGGCGCCGGTGATGCCACCGCCGATCACCACGACGTCCAGTGGCTCACCGTCGGCGAGTGCGGTCAGGTCGGCGGCGCGCCGCGCGGCGTTCAGGGCGGTCGGATCAGCTATCACGACAGATATCCGTTCAGCGAGTAGGCGAGTTCGGCGGCCAGCGCGTCGGCGTCGAGCATCGGCTCGACGATCCGGGCCGACTGGATGGTGGACTGCGCGATCAGCAGCACCATGGTCGCCATCTGGACCGGGTCGCCGAGCCGGACGCTGCCGTGCCGCTGGGCCGCCCGGAGCCGAGCGGCGAGGGCGTCGATCAGCATGCGCTGGCTGGTCCCGAGGCGTTCGGTGATATAGGTCGACGCGAGGTCCGAGTGCAGCACCGACATCACCAATTGGTCCGCACGCAACAGGTTGGCCACCGTAACAATCTGTCGCACAAGCGATTCGCGATCGTCCCCCAACAACGGCGCGTCGCGCATCACCTCGGTGACGTGCTGGGTCAACAGCGCCGCCACGATCGACTGCGTATCCGGCCACCGCCGATACACCGTCGGCCTGCTGACGCCCGCCCGTCGGGCTATCTCGGCGAGCGTCACCCGCTCCACGCCGAAATCCACCACACAGCTGGCCGCGGCCGCGAGGATGCGCTCACCGGTATCCAGCTCGGTGTTACGGATTGACAACATATGTAATACTGTAACGCATGACGCATTCCCAGGGGCTCCTGCCGCCGATGAAATGGAACGCGTGGGGCGATCCCGCGGCGGCCAAGCCGCTCTCGGAGGGAATCAGGTCATTACTGCAGCAGGCCGTGGGGGTCGAGGGGTCCCGCACGGCCGAACTGCGATCCGACCAGGTGCAACTGCGCCCGTCGGCGTTGTCGGAGGCGCATCTCGAAGCGCTCACCGCCCTCGTCGGCGCCGAGTATTGCCGCACCGCCGACGCCGATCGGCTGCTGCACGCGGGCGGCAAGTCCACCATCGACCTGCTCAACCGCAACGAGCGCGGCCCGCAGGATGCGCCCGATGCCGTGCTGTTGCCCGGCGACGACGAAGCCGTGTCCGGCGTCCTGCGCTACTGCTCGGAGCATCGCATCGCCGTCGTACCTTTCGGCGGGGGCACCAGCGTGGTCGGTGGGCTCAATCCCATTCGCGCGGGGTTCTCCGCCGTCGTCTCGCTCGACCTACGCCGTTTCGATCGGCTGATCTCGCTGGACGAGGTATCCGGCCAGGCCGTTTTCGGTGCGGGGGTCACGGGGCCGGACGCCGAGAGACTCCTTGGCGCGCAAGGCTTTTCGCTCGGCCATTTCCCTCAGAGCTTCGAGTACGCCACCATCGGCGGCTTCGCCGCAACCCGCTCCTCCGGGCAGGACTCGGCGGGCTACGGCCGGTTCAACGACATGGTGCGGGGGCTACGGGTGGTCACGCCGGTGGGCATCATGGATCTCGGTCGCGCACCGGAATCGGCCGCCGGCCCGGACCTGCGTCAGCTGTTGATCGGCTCGGAGGGCACCCTGGGCGTCATCACCCAGGTGCGGCTCCGCGTGCACCGCGCGCCGGAAGCCGTCCGCTACGAGGCGTGGTCGTTCCCCGACTTCGAGACGGGGGCCGCGGCCTTGCGCGCCGTCACCCAGAATGCCGCCGGCCCCACCGTCATTCGGCTCTCCGACGAGGCCGAGACGGGGGTCAACCTGGCCACCACCGAGGCGATCGGCGAATCCCAGATCACCGGCGGATGTTTGGGCATCACCGTGTTCGAGGGCACCGAGGAACACGTCCACAGCCGGCACGCCGAAACCAGCGCACTGCTGGCGGCCCAGTGCGGAACCTCACTGGGCGAAGGACCGGCGCAGGCCTGGGAACGCGGCCGCTTCGGCGCGCCGTACCTGCGCGATTCGCTGCTCGCCGCCGGCGCGCTGTGCGAAACGCTGGAGACCGCCACCGACTGGTCGAACATTCCCGTCCTGAAAGCCGCCGTGACTCAAGCACTTACCGATGCTCTCGCCGAGACGGGCTCGCCGGCTCTGGTGATGTGCCACATCTCGCACGTCTATCCCACCGGCGCGTCGTTGTACTTCACCGTCGTTGCCGGCCAGCGGGGCGATCCGGTCGAGCAATGGAAAGCCGCCAAAAAGGCCGCGTCGGATGCCATCATGGCCACCGGCGGGACCATCACCCACCACCATGCGGTCGGCGTCGACCATCGGCCGTGGATGCGCGACGAGATAGGCGAACTGGGAGTGCAGGTGCTACGCGCGGTCAAGGCGACATTGGATCCAGCCGGAATCCTCAATCCCGGCAAGCTGATTCCGTGACATCACTGCGCCGCCGCGAAATCGGCAAGGTGATCGCGCTGACCAACCCGGTGTCGGGGCACGGCGCCGCGGTACGCGCCGCCCAACTCGCGATCGCGCGGCTACACCGGCGGGGTGTGGAGGTCGCCGAAATAATCGGTGACGACGCGCAAGACGCGCGCCATCTCGTCGGCGCGGCTATGGAGAAGGGCACCGACGCGGTGATGGTGACCGGCGGCGACGGCGTCGTTTCCAACGCCCTGCAGGTGATGGCCGGCACCGACATTCCGTTGGGCGTGATCCCGGCCGGCACCGGCAACGACCACGCGCGCGAATTCGGCATCCCCACCAAGGACGCGGAGGCCGCCGCGGACATCGTCATCGACGGCTGCACGGAATCCATTGACCTGGGCCTGATTCGGGACGACAGCGGCGCCGAAAAGTGGTTCGGCACCGTGGCGGCCACCGGCTTCGACTCGCTGGTCACCGATCGCGCCAACCGGATGAGCTGGCCGCATGGGCGGCTGCGGTATTACGTCGCGATGCTCGCCGAACTGTCTCAATTGCGGCTCTTGCCATTTCGCTTGGTGCTGGACGGCACCCAGGAGTTCGACGCCGACATCACGCTGGTCGCCTTCGGCAACACCCGCAGCTACGGCGGGGGGATGCAGATCTGCCCGGGGGCTGATTACACCGACGGCCTGCTGGACATCACGATGGTGCACGAGGCGTCCCGCACCAAACTGGTCCGCTTGTTTCCCACCGTGATGAAGGGGACCCACGTCCAGCTCGACGAGGTGAGCACGGCGCGGGCCAAATCCATTCGCGTCGAGTGCCCCGGCATCAACGTCTACGCCGACGGCGACTTCGCCTGCGCGCTACCGGCCGAGATCTCGGTGGTGCCGGGCGCTCTGCAGATTCTGCGCCCGGCCAAGCGATAGGGCCGGTCTCTGGGGAGCATTAGCGCGTGCTCGAACACGCTAGCGGATGTGCTAGCGCTTTCCAGAGTCGTCCAGTGCTTCGGAGAGAGGCGGCGTGAACCGGCCGCCGGGCGACTAGCCGACCCCCCGGCTGAGCCAGGTCACCTCGCCGACGTCGCCGCCGTCGCGATAGGCCTCGAGCGCCTCATCCCAGGCGGTGCCCAGCACCGAGTCCAATTCGGCGGCCAGGGTGTCGGCGCCCTGGGCCATCATCGACCGCAGCCGCATCTCCCCGACCATGACGTCGCCGTTGGCACTCATCGCCCCGCTCCATAGGCCGAGTTGCGGGGTGTGACTGAATCGGTAGCCGTCGACGCCGGGGCTGGGGTCCTCGGTGACCTCGAAGCGCAGCACGGACCAGGACCGCAGCGCGTTGGCCAGCTTGGCGCCGGTGCCCACCGGCCCGACCCAGTTGGTGACCGCGCGCAGCTGACCGGGCATCGCCGGCTGGGGCGTCCAGGTCAGATTCGCCTTGGCACCCAGGGTCGACGACAACGCCCACTCGACATGCGGGCAAACCGCCGCGGGCGAAGCGTGCACGTACACCACGCCAGTCGTCACGTCGGCGAATTGATTCGACGCTCGCATTTCCTGCTCCTTCGGTTCCACGAGGGACGTCTTCCCCAACGACCTGCGGACCCGGCAAAACAGGGCAGCTTGTGCGAAATCTTCGATTTTTTATGTGTCCTGCGTGTCTATTGTGCCTTGTGATACCCCTGTTGCGCTAGTGTGCATTTCCCACTAGCTGTAATCGGCTAGCACGGCGTCGGAAAGCGCCGGCCACGGCCGCAGCGCCCAGTCCCCGAAATCGCGGTCCGTGAGCACCACCAGCGCCAGCCCTTTTTCGGGATCTGCCCAGATGAAACCGCCTGCTTGGCCGAAATGGCCGTACGTTCGCGCCGAATTGTTCGCACCCGTCCAGTGCGGTGATTTGGTGTCCCGGAGCTCGAAGCCCAGGCCCCAATCGTTGGGCCGTTGCACTCCGTAACCGGGCAGAACGCCGTCCAGACCGGGAAACTGCACCGTGGTCGCCTCGGTGTGCAGGCTTTCGGAGACCGTCACCGGCCGCAGCAGGTCCCCCGCGAACGCCGCCAGATCAGCCACCGTCGACCTCGCCCCGAAACCGGCGGCCACCGCACCGCCTTCCAGCTGGGTGGCCGCCATGCCCAGCGGTTCGCACACCGCCTCGGTCAGGTAGCGCGCAAACTCGATGCCGGTCTCTTGCTGCACCGTCTGACCCAGCACCGTGAAGCCCTGGTTGGAGTAGATGCGGCGGGTTCCCGGTGCGGCCAGCACCTGCTCGGAGTGCATCGACAGGCCCGACGTGTGGGCCAGCAGGTGGCGGACGGTCGCGCCGGGCGGGCCGGCGGCCGTGTCGAGGTCGAGCGCACCTTCCTCGATGGCGACCTGCACGGCCCGCGCGGCCAGCGGCTTGGTCACCGAGGCCAGCTCGAACCCCCGCCCGGTGTCGCCGTGACTGGCCAGCACGCCGCCGGGCCCGATCACCGCGGCGGCGGCGGCCTCGACCGGCCAGTCGGCAAGAGCGTCGAGGGCCGCCATCACTTCCTGGCGATGTAGTAGTTGTTGATCGGGTCCGACTCGATCTCGGCCACCCGCACGTCGTCGAAGCCGGCGTCGCCCAGCATCGAGATGGCCAGTTGGGTGCCCCAGGCCGTGCCGAGCCCGGCGCCGTCCAGCGCCAGCGACACCGTCATGCAGTGCATCAACGACGTCGTGTACAGGTAGGTGCTCATCGGAACGCCGATGTTCTCCTCGAGCCGGCTCGACGCCTTGATGTCGGCCATCAGCAGCACCCCGCCGGGCCGCAGCGCCCGGTAGATGTTTTCCAGGACGCGCGCCGGCTGCGCCTGATCGTGGATGGCGTCGAAGACGGTGATGACGTCGTAGGCGTCTTTTTTTGACGCCATGTCCGCATCAGCGAGATTGCGGCTTTCGAAGGCGGCGTTGGCCAGCCCCCGCTCGGCGGCCTCCCGAATCCCGGTGGCGATGGCCTGCTCGGAAAAGTCGATGCCGGTGAAGCGGCTGGCCGGAAACGCTTGTGCCATCACGTTGATGGCGTGTCCGCTGCCGCAGCCGAAATCGGCCACGTCGGCTCCGGCGCGCAGCCGCGGCACCAGGCCGTCCACCAGCGGCAGCACCACGTCGACCAACGCGGTGTCGTACACCACGCCGCTCTGCTCGGCCATCAACGCGTGGAAGCGCGGGAATTCGCTGTACGGTAGCCCGCCGCCGGCACGGAAGCACCCGATGATCTTTTGTTCGACCTCGGCGAGCACCGGGACGAGCAGGGTGACGAGGGCCAGATTGTCCGGTCCGGCGGCGCGGGTCAGCACGGCGGCGCGCTGGGCGGGCAACGAGTAGCTGGCCGTGGCGGGGTCGTACTCGACGACGCGTCCGGTCGTCATGCCGGCCAGCCACTCTCGGACGTAGCGTTCGTTGAGCCCGGCGGCCTCGGCGATCTGCGCACTGGTGGCGGGCGCCATGCCGGCCATCGTGTCCAGCAGACCGGTCTGATGGCCGATGCTGAGCAACAACGTCAGGCTGGCGCCGTCGATTGCCGCGGTTATTCTTTCGGTGAATTCTTCGGTGGTTTCCAAAGCCGTCACGCCCACGGACGCTACACCCGGTTCATGGGTGGACAACCCGCCGAGAGATGTATGGCGACGAACCCCTAGGTTGGAGCCCATGAGTCAGACAGTGCGCGGCGTGATTTCACGCAAGAAGGGCGAACCCGTCGAATTGGTGGACATCGTCGTCCCGGATCCCGGACCCGGTGAGGCCCTGGTCGACGTCATCGCCTGCGGGGTGTGCCACACCGACCTGACCTACCGCGAGGGCGGCATCAACGACGAATATCCGTTCCTGCTCGGCCACGAGGCCGCCGGCCGGGTAGAGGCCGTCGGGCCGGACGTGACCGCCGTCGCGCCGGGCGACTTCGTGATCCTGAACTGGCGCGCGGTGTGTGGGCAGTGCCGGGCCTGCAAGCGCGGCAGGCCGCACCTGTGCTTCGACACCTTCAACGCCACCCAGAAGATGACGCTGACCGACGGCACCGAGCTGACGCCCGCGCTGGGCATCGGCGCGTTCGCCGACAAGACGCTGGTGGCCGCCGGCCAGTGCACCAAGGTCAATCCCGAGGCCGACCCCGCCGTGGCGGGCCTGCTGGGCTGCGGTGTGATGGCCGGGCTGGGCGCGGCGATCAACACCGGCGCGGTCACCCGCGACGACACCGTCGCCGTGATCGGTTGTGGCGGTGTGGGCGACGCCGCGATCGCCGGCGCGGCGCTGGTGGGCGCCCGGCGGATCATCGCCGTGGACACCGATAACACCAAACTGGACTGGGCTCGCAAGTTCGGTGCCACGCACACCGTCAACGCCCGCGAACTGGATGTCGTCAAGACCATCCAGGACCTCACCGACGGGTTCGGCGCCAACGTGGTGATCGACGCCGTGGGCCGGCCCGAAACCTGGAAGCAGGCCTTTTACGCCCGTGACCTGGCCGGAACCGTTGTGCTGGTTGGGGTTCCGACGCCCGACATGCGCCTGGACATGCCGCTGGTGGACTTCTTCAGCCACGGCGGGGCGCTGAAGTCGTCGTGGTACGGCGATTGCCTGCCCGAGCGCGACTTCCCGACGTTGATCGACCTGTATCTGCAGGGCCGGCTGCCGCTGGAGCAGTTCGTCTCCGAGCGGATCGGGCTCGGCGACATCGAGGAGGCGTTCCACAAGATGCACGGCGGCGAGGTGCTCCGCTCGGTGGTGGTGCTCTGATGGCGGGCATCGAGCGGCTGGTCACCCACGGCACCTTCGAACTCGACGGCGGCAGTTGGGAAGTCGACAACAACATCTGGATCGTCGGCGACGACTCCGACGTCGTCGTGTTCGACGCCGCGCATTCAGCCGAGCCGATCTTGGCCGCCGTCGGCAACCGTAACGTGGTCGCGGTGGTGTGCACCCACGGCCACAACGACCACGTCACCGTGGCGCCCGAACTGGGCGCCGCGCTGGACGCACCGGTGCTGCTCCACCCCGGCGACGACGTGCTGTGGCGAATGACGCATCCGGACAAGGACTTTCGGCTGATCGCCGACGGTGACACGCTCGATGTCGCGGGCACCGAGCTGCTGGCGCTGCACACGCCGGGTCACTCCCCCGGATCGGTGTGCTGGTATGCCCCGGAACTGGGCCCCGAAGGCGTGGTGTTCAGCGGGGACACCCTGTTCTCCGGCGGCCCGGGCGCGACCGGGCGCTCCTATTCGGATTTCGGAACGATCCTGCAGTCGATCTCCGGTCGGCTCGGTACGTTGCCCGGCGACACGGTCGTGCACACCGGGCATGGCGACAGCACCACCATCGGCGACGAAATCGTGCACTACGAAGAATGGGTGGCCCGCGGCCACTGATCCTTCGCCGAACTGAGCACCGGCTCGGCGATTATCGTTGATTCATGCCGCCCGAAGCCCGGATGCCCGAATCGAGCATTGTGGTGCGGCCCGAGCCTTCCTACACCGAGGCGTCGCGGTTGCGCGCCGCCGGGTTGGCGCAGGCGATCGCGGTGTTCGAGCGGGCCGCCGAACAGGTGGCGCTGCCCAAGCCTCCGCAGCCGATCGTCATCGCCGACTATGGCGCGGCCAACGGCCACAATTCGCTGAGACCGCTGTCGGCCGGCATCGCCGTGCTGCGCCGGCGCACGCGACACGACCACGCAATCCTGGTGGCGCACACCGACGTACCGGGCAACGACTTCGCGGCGCTGTTCGAGACGGTGGCCGACGACCCGGAGAGCTATCTGCACTCCGATACGGCGACGTTCACCTCCGCGGTCGGCCGGTCGTTCTACGACCAGATCGTGCCGTCCAAGACGGTCAACCTGGGCTGGACGTCCTGGGCAACCCAGTGGCTGAGCCGAACCCCGTGCGAGGTGCACGATCACGTGCACGTCTCGCGCAGCACAGACGATGCGGCGCAAGCGGCCTACGCCGACCAGGCCGCGCTGGACTGGCACAACTTCGTCGCGTTCCGCGGGCGCGAGCTGGCTCCCGAGGGCCGGTTGGTGGCGTTGATGCTGGCGGCCGACGAGGACGGGTCGGCGGGCTTCGCCCCACTGCTCGACGCCATCGTCGCGGCGCTCGCTGATCTGGTGCGCGACGGCCTGCTGCACTCGGATGAGGTGCGGCGCATGACGATTCCCACGTTCGCCCGCGCCGAGAAGGACTTCCGCGCCCCGTTCGCGCCGAAGGGACGGTTCGAGGGCCTGATGATCGAGCACCTCGAGATGTTCAACGCCGAGGATCGGTTCTGGGCTCGCTACCAGGTGGACCACGACGCCGAGGCGTTCGGTGCGCAGTGGGCGGCCTTCGCGCGGTCAGCGCTGTCCGGATCGCTGGTGACCGCACTCGACGGTGGGAGCCACGACGAGCGGGCCGGCCATTTCGTCGAGCAGTTGGAGTGCGCGGTCGCCGAGCGCCTGTCAAGCGCACCCGAGCCGATGCGGATCCCGCAGGCCTTGGTCGTGCTGGTCAAGCGCGACGCCGCGCGTTCATGAGAGTTTCGGCACAACCACGCAGCGGGTAACCCCCTGCAATCGTCGAACCTGCGACCGCAAGGGGGTAGACGCATGAGCGTGCAGGACGATAAATCGACCGACCAGCAGGACGATAAGTCAACTGATCAAGACGATAGGCATCAGGACGATAGGCAATCGGGTCGAGCCGCAGAAGCTGATCAGACTAATCAAGGGGATGATGAGCAGAAGCTGACCGAGAAGCCCGAGCCTGACGAGGACGACAAAAAAGAGGCCGCCAAGATGATGGAGGCCTATAAGGACAAACCCACGATCGTGCTGCCCGGCACCGGCGGAAGCGTGTCCGGCACGGCGGTCAACGACTGGCTCGACGACGACGGCAATCCCAGGCACGAGGAGCCCGAGGGCGGGGATTCGGGCGAGGGCTCGCAGGCCAAGACCGAGGGCGACGAGGGACGCGACGAGCAGGCGCTGAAGGATCAGATCGAGAAGGATAAGAAGCTCAACGAGGTCCTCAAAGAGGCCGCCGCCGCGGAGAACAAGGGCGAAAAAGATTGAGCTAGGCCCGAATTCCCGATCGCAGGCCTACATCGCAGGCCTAGTGAGCGGGTATCGGGCCCAGCGCCGTGATGCCGAGGTTGCCCTCGATTTCCTGAATGATCTGGTTGACCCGGTCGAGCCCGGGAATCGGTTGGTTGACGCCTGGAATGGGTGGCACCTCGGGCGGGGCCGCCACCCGGTGCGGGGCTGGCGGTGGCGCCGCCTGGGGAGTCGCCCGCGGTGTGGTGGTCATCGGTGTCTCGGTCTCGGCGGGCGGGGTGGTATCCGAGGTTGACGGCACCGGGACGTCCGGCGGCGGCGGTGCCGGCGCCGCGGTGGCGCTGTTGGAAGCCGGCGGCGGGGCCACCGGTGTGGTGCTGACGGCCGGTGCCGGTGTGGTGGCCGATTTGTTCTGCGAGCCCAGCCCGATCGCCACCGCGGTGCCCACCAGCAGCACGGCCGCGACGGTGACGAGGATCGCCGCCGCCGGCAGTAGATGCCAGCGGGACAACAGACGCTTGCGCTTGGGCGTCTCGGCTGCGGCGTCGGGCGTAGCCGGAGTCGGTGAGTCGGTCGGCGGATAGTCGGCGGCGATGGCGGCATTGACCCGCGAGTTGTGACCGGTGGCCGACCAGGCCCGTGCCATCTCCGCCTGCGTCGGCTCGGCCGGCGGCGCGGGCGAGGTCGCGGTCGCTTCGGGGCGGGGGTCCGGCCGCACGGCTGCCCGGGCCGTGGCCGCGGCGGGCGCCGAAAGTGTCGCGCCCGCGTCGCCGGGACCTTGGGCCACTCGCAGCGCGGCTCCGACGGCGGCCGCCAGTTGCGGGCGTGGCGTCGTCGCGACGGGAACGCGGAAGTGGCGCGACAGCGTGGTGGTGACGGTCGGCAGGTTGGCCCCGCCACCCGTCGAGACAATGGCGACGAGGTCACGAATCCCGTTGTGCGCCAACGTTTGGTCCAACACCGCGATCATGCGGTTCAGCGAGGGCCGGATCGCGTCGTCAAGTTCGTGCCGCCCGATCCGGATTTCGCCGCGCGTCCCGGTCAGCCCGTCGGTCAGCGTGGCCGTCGTGCGCGAGGACAGCTGTTCCTTGGCAACCCGGCACGCGCTGCGCAGCCGGCTCAGCGAGCCGATCGCCGCGCGGCCGGTGGGGAACGCCCCGGTGGTCGGCATGTTGGCGATCACCACGCTCAGCAGCGCCTGGTCCATCAGGTCGCCGGAGAAATCGGGGTGCCGAACGGTCGGGGCCAACGCGTGGTAGTCACCGTCGGCGTGCAGCAACGTGATGTTGGTGCCGCTGCCGCCGAAATCGCACACCGCTACGGTGCCGCTCGGCGGTATGCCCGGGTTGGTCCGCACGGCGAGCAGCGTTGCGGCCGCGTCGGGGATCAGCAGGATGGGACGCGGCCGTTGCGACCATTCCGGAATTTCACCTAGCGCCGCGCCGAGGGCGTCCACCGCGTGCGATTGCCAGTGCGCCGGATAGGTGACCGCGATGTTGTCGGGCAGGGGCCGCCCGTCGGTGGCGGCGTAGGCGAGCGCGCGCAACCCGTCGACGACCAACACCTCGCTGCGGTGCGTCGAGCCATCGACCGCCACGACCGGGCGCGGGTCGCCGACGCGGTTGACGAAGCCGGTGATCACCGCGCCGGGCCCCCGCAGTCTGGGGTTCTCCGCGGGGATGCCGATCTCGGCGGGACGATCCGGATACTGCGTCAGGACGGGCTTGCGGGTGATGGCCTTATCGGTGGTCACCGCCGCCAAGTTGGTGGCGCCGATCGATAGGCCCAGCGCGGTCCCGACTCCATCGACCATGTGAATCCCCGTATCCGCAGCACCAGCTCGCATCGGCTAGCCGTTATTGTGCCGCCATTACCTGTATTGCGGGTCAGCGGCGGCTATGCGCCCGCTGTGCGACGGTCACCGGATGCTGCCTTCGCCGGCGATCAGCGGCAGGTCGAGCGGGGTGACCCAGCCCGGCCCCAAGTCGTTGACCGCGGGCACGGCATTGAGTGCCCGCAGCCCGGTGGCCAGGCATCCGGCCGCGGCCGCGTCGCGGCCCGAGCCGTCGGTGAACCGGAACGCAGTCTCCTGGAAGATGCTCGGGGTCCCCTCGATGTCGACCCGGTAGACGTCGTTGTCGTGACCCGTCGGCCAGTCGGGGGCCGCGTCCAAGCCGATCCGGTTGACGTGTTCGAGCTGAATTCGGGTCTCGCCCTTGTAGACACCGTTGATGGTGAAGCGCACCGCGGCCACGTGCCCGGGCTTGATGACGCCCCTCGCGGAGTTGCGCTCCGTGGGCGTCACCCACTTGTCCCAGGTGGTGGTGATTTCGTCGAGCATGATGCCGGCGGCGTGCGCGATCATCGGGACGGTGGCGCCCCACGCGAAGATCAACATGTCGCGGTCTTCCAGCATCGGCTTGAATTCGGGCTCGCGGCCGATGCCCATCTCGAATTCGTAGTCGCCCTCGTAGTTGGTGTAGTCCAGCAGCTCGGAGGCCCGGACCCGGCGCACCTCGGAACACAACCCCATCAACGTCATGGGAAACAGGTCGTTGGCGAATCCGGGGTCGATGCCGGTGGTGAAGCACGACGACTCCCCCAGCTCGCAGGCCTCGGTGATCGGCTGGATCCAGTTCGGCGGGTTGAGATGCATGGTCGGCCAGACCCACGGGGTCATCGCCGTCGAACAGACGTCGATGCCGGCCCGCAGGAACCGGGTGATCAGCGAGATGTTCTCCTTGGCGTGCATGGCCGTCGGGCCGTAGTGCACCAGCGCGTCGGGTTTCAGGGCGATCAGGGCGTCGACGTCGTCGGTGGCGGTGATGCCGACGGGCTCGGGTAGCCCGCAGATCTCGCCGACGTCGCGGCCGACCTTGTTGGGGTTGCTGACGCCGACGCCGACCAACTCGAACAGCGGGTGTTTGACGATCTCGGCGATCACCATCTTGCCGACGAAGCCGGTTCCGTACACCACCACACGCTTTGAGCCGTGTTCTGCCATGTTCTGCCGCCACCTTTCCGCGCACCAGCCCCCGCTTCGGGCTTCACCATAAGCTTCCCTACCGTCGCTCGTGGTGACACGATGCAATTCATGACGAAGCACCTCGCCGGACCTTCGGTCCTGTTGGCCGTCGGTTTCGGATTCGCGAATGCATGCGGCATGGCCCATGCCCTGCCCCAGATGCCCAAGGTCCGCTACGAGGTCAACGGGCCGGCGGTCGCCGAATTCATCTACTACCAAACCGACAACGGGCAGCTGCACCAGGTGAATGCGCCGCTGCCGTGGTCGACGGAGTTCACCGGTTATGGCGGTGAGGTGTTCACCGTCAGCGCCCAGGGGCCGGGACCCATCTCCTGCAAGATCCTGCTCGACGGCAACGTGGTGAGCGCCGCGACGGCAACGACGGGCGCACCCGCTCGAACCATCTGTACGCACTGACCCAGCACTCGTTTTCACGACGAAGGAGGTCCTGGTGAGCCTCAAGACGGGTCCCGAGAAAGCTCTTGCCCCGCGGACGAACGGGGCGCCCCCGCCCGACATTCCGCTCGCCGATATCCATCTGGAGTCGTTGGCCTTCTGGGAGTTGGACGACGACTTTCGCGACGGCGCGTTTGCGACGCTGCGCCGCGAGGCGCCGATCTCGTTCTGGCCCGCGGTCGAGTACGAGGGCTTTGAACCGGGCGACGGGCATTGGGCGCTGACCAAACATGACGACGTGCATTTCGCGAGCCGCCATCCCGACATCTTCAGCTCCAGCCCCAACATCACGATCAACGACAACACCCCGGAGATCAGCGAATACTTCGGCTCGATGATCGTGCTCGACGATCCCCGCCACCAGCGGCTGCGCTCGATCGTCAGCCGCGCGTTCACCCCGAAAGTGGTGGCCCGCATCGAGGCCTCGGTCCGCGAGCGGGCCCGGCGGCTGGTTGCGTCGCTGATCGCCAATCATCCCGACGGGGAGGCCGAACTGGTCAGCGAGCTCGCCGGCCCGCTGCCGTTGCAGGTCATCTGCGACATGATGGGCATCCCCGAACAGGACCATCAACGCATATTCCACTGGACCAACGTCATTCTCGGGTTCGGCGACCCGGACCTGGCCACCGATTTCGAGGAATTCCTTCAGGTGTCGATGGACATCGGCGCCTACGCCAGCGCGCTGGCCGAGGACCGGCGGTCCAATCACCACGACGATCTGACCACCAGCCTGGTGGAAGCCGAGGTCGACGGGGAACGCCTGTCGTCCACCGAAATCGCGTCGTTCTTCATCCTGCTGGTGGTGGCCGGCAACGAGACGACGCGCAACGCGATCAGCCACGGCGTGCTCGCGTTGTCGCGCTATCCTGCCGAGCGGCAGAAGTGGTGGTCCAACTTCGATCGCCTGACCCCGACCGCCGTCGAGGAGATCGTGCGGTGGGCCTCCCCGGTGGTGTACATGCGACGCACCCTGACCCGCGACTTCAAACTCAGCGGCACCAAAATGAAGGCCGGCGATAAGGCCACGCTGTGGTACAACTCGGCCAATCGCGACGA
>NZ_LZLL01000471.1:0-798 GCF_001669335.1 Mycobacterium sp. 1245852.3
GGCGATCGGCATCGACCCGTTGACCGGAAGCAGCTGCAGCCGAGCCTCATTCAGGGTGAACCAGTCGCTGTGATGGGTGACGACCTCACCGGCGAGCAGCCGGATGATCACGCCCAGGGCCTCGTTCATCCGCGGGCGCTGCGTGCTGGGATCGATGCCCATCATCGTGGCGTCGGAGATCAGCGCCCCGGGCCCCACGCCCAACATGGCCCGGCCGTGGGTCAGGTAGTCGAGCTGCACGAACCGGTCGGCCACCATCATCGGGTGGTGATACGGCAGGCTGACGACCCCGGAGCCGAGCCTGATCCGCCGGGTCCGTTGCCCGGCGGCCGCCAGGAACATCGCCGGATCGGCGATGTTCTCCCATGCCGCCGAGTGGTGCTCGCCCACCCACGCCTCGTCGAAGCCCCACCGGTCGCACCATTCGATGAGCTCGAGGTCCCGCTCGTAGGTGGTCAACGGGCTCTCGCGGACCGGGTGGTAGGGCGCGATGAATGTTCCGAACCTCAACATGCCGTCCTGCTCCTATGATCGACGTCAACGTTCATGTTCAACCGATGACCAGTAAGGGGCGCCTCGATGCTCGATCCCGCCGCATACCGCACCATCGATGTCGCCGTGGACGGCGCGACCGCCGTCGCCGTGCTGACGCTGAACCGGCCGGACAAGGCCAACGCCGTCGACGACGTGATGCATTCGGAGCTGTCGCGGGTGTTCGCGGCGGCCCAAGACGACGTCCGGGTGCGTGCCGTCGTGCTGACCGGGGCGGGCCGGACCTTCTCCGCCGGCGGCGACGAG
>NZ_LZLL01000472.1:0-8020 GCF_001669335.1 Mycobacterium sp. 1245852.3
CCCTCAAACACCACCGGCGCCAACTGCGCCCGCGCCGCATACAACGCCGCGGTATACCCAGCAGGACCCGAACCAATAACGATCACGTCGTGGACGTCGGAGGTGCTCATAAGCGGCCACACTACTGCGAGTCCGGCAAACGCCGGCCCAATCCCGCTGGCCGCCAAGGCAAAGACGTGAAGCAGCGCACACAACGCGCGGTTGTGCCTTCACAACACATGACCTCTACTGACGCCGTCGTAACTGGTGCACCATGGAAATCGCGACCCGTGGGTCCAACGACGAACTTGCGGGTGCCAAAAGACCCAACATCATCGCGATGCCGCGGCCCGACAGCCCATCCTGTGGCCGCATAACCGCAGACAATGCGTCGCCGCGAGGAATGAGAACGCCATATGACCACCGCACGTCCCGTCAAGACACGCAACGACGGTCAGTGGGCCCTGGGCGATCGCGAACCGCTCAACCACGCCGAGCAGTTCAAGTCCGACGACGCGCCGCTGAACGTGCGCGACCGCATCATCAACGTCTACGCCAAAGAGGGCTTCGACAGCATCGCCAAGGACGACCTGCGCGGGCGGTTCCGCTGGATGGGCCTTTACACCCAGCGCGCGCAGGGCTACGACGGCAGCTGGACCGGTGACGAGAACACCGACAAGATCGAAGCCAAGTACTTCATGATGCGGGTCCGCTCCGACGGCAAGGCGATGACCGCGCACACGATGCGCACCCTGGGCCAGATCTCCACCGAATTCGCCCGTGACACCGCCGACATCAGCGACCGGGAAAACCTGCAGCTGCACTGGGTCCGCATCGAGGACGTCCCCGAGATCTGGCGCCGGCTCGAATCCGTGGGGCTGCAGACCACCGAGGCCTGCGGCGACTGCCCGCGTGGCATCCACGGGTCGCCGCTGGCCGGCGACTCGCTCGACGAGATCCTCGACCCCTCGCCCGCAATCGACGAGATCGTCCGCCGCTCGCTGAACAACCCCGAGTACGCCAACCTGCCGCGCAAGTACAAGACCGCGGTGTCCGGTTTGCAGGACGTCTCCCACGAGACCCACGACATCGCGTTCGTTGGCGTCAACCACCCCGAACACGGGCCCGGCCTGGACCTGTGGGTGGGCGGCGGCCTGTCGACCAATCCGATGCTGGCCCAGCGCCTTGGCGCGTGGGTGCCGCTGGACGAGGTCGCCGACGTCTGGGAGGGCGTCACCCAGCTGTTCCGTGACTACGGGTACCGGCGGCTGCGCGCCAAGGCCCGGCTGAAGTTCCTGGTCAAGGACTGGGGCGTGGAGAAGTTCCGCGAAGTTCTCGAACAGGAATACCTCAACCGCCGGCTGATCGACGGGCCGGCGCCCGCGCCGGTCAAGCACACCATCGACCACGTCGGGGTGCAGCGGATCAAGAACGGGCTCAACGCCGTCGGTGTCGCGCCGATCGTCGGGCGGGTTACGGGTAGCACCCTGTCGGCGGTGGCCGACCTGATGGAGAAGGCCGGCTCCGACCGGGCCCGGTGGACGCCCTTCCAGAAGCTGGTCATCCTCGACGTTCCGGACGACAAGGTCGACGAACTGGTCGCCGGCCTGGACGCGCTGGGCCTGCCGTCACGGCCGTCGTCGTGGCGCAAGAACACCATGGCCTGCACCGGAATCGAGTACTGCAAGCTGTCGTTCGCCGAAACACGGGTGCGCGCACAGACTTTGGTGCCCGAGCTGGAACAGCGCCTGGCCGACGTCGATTCCAGGCTCAACCTGCCGATCAGCGTGCACCTCAACGGATGCCCCAACTCCTGCGCCCGAATTCAGGTGGCCGACATCGGATTCAAGGGGCAGTGGATCGACGACGGCGACGGCAACTCGGTCGAGGGCTTCCAGGTGCACCTCGGCGGCGGCCTGGGCGAGCAGAGCGGCTTCGGCCGAAAACTGCGCCAGCACAAGGTCACCAGCGCCGAACTGGGCGACTACATCGACCGGGTCACCCGCAAGTACCTGGACGGCCGCCAGGACGGCGAGACGTTCGCCTCCTGGGCGCTGCGCGCCGACGAGGACGAGCTGCGCTGAGGATTCGATGAACACGCTCGTACTCACCGCGCACGGCAGCCGCGACCCCCGGTCGGGCGCCAACGCCGAAGCCGTGGCCGACCGTCTCTCGCGGATGCGGCCGGACCTCGACGTGCGGCTGGCGTTCCTGGAACTCA
Source organism: Mycobacterium sp. 1245852.3 (assembly GCF_001669335.1). Taxonomy (NCBI): domain Bacteria; kingdom Bacillati; phylum Actinomycetota; class Actinomycetes; order Mycobacteriales; family Mycobacteriaceae; genus Mycobacterium; species Mycobacterium sp. 1245852.3. The sequence goes on from NZ_LZLL01000472.1 coordinate 2,201, forward strand.
ACGCCCCGAACTTCGTCGACGTGCTGGCCGCATTGCCGGACAGCCGCCGCGCGGTGGTCGCCCCCTTCCTGCTGGCCAGCGCCTATCACGCGCGGTTGGACATTCCCCAGCAGATCGCCGACGCCGGAGCGCACGGCATCAGGCAGGCCGACGTGCTCGGCGAGGACGATCGGCTGGTTTCGGTGCTGCGCGAACGCCTGGCCGAGGTCGGGGTGTCGCCACATGACGACGATCTTGGGGTGATGGTGGTCGCGATCGGCTCGTCGAACCTCGCCGCCAACGCGCGCACCGCGAAGGTGGCGGGCAGACTGGCCGCCGGGACCCGATGGGCCGCGGCCACAACCGCATTCGCCACCCGGCCCGAGGCGTCGGTGGCCCACGCCGCCGACCAGTTGCGCCGCCGCGGCGCGCGCCGGCTGGTCATCGCGCCGTGGTTCTTGGCGCCCGGCTTCATCACCGACGGCGTGTCAAAGTTCGCCCGCGACAACGACATTGCGATGGCGGCGCCGCTGGGGTCGCACCGGCTGGTGGCCGAGACGGTGCTGGACCGCTACGACGAGGCGCTGGCCGACGACGCCGCGGCCTAAGCTTTCGTAGCCGCGGTGCGGCTGGTGATGTGGCTGAGCAGGTCGCGGATCGCTCCCGGTGGCGGCGTGCGCCCGCCGATCCAGATCGCCCGAAACTTGCGCCGTAGATCCAACTCCGGGATGTTGATCGCGTATAGCCGCCCGTCCGCCAGGTCGTCGGCGACCGCCAGCCGGCTCATGGTGGCCGGGCCCGCGCCGGCGAGCACGGCGGCGCGCATGGCCGCCGCGGAGGTCAGCTCCAGCACGGGTGTGGCCTGCTGCATGTCCTCGCCGAGCACCTTGCGCAACGCGGCCGTCAGCGAATCGCGGATACCCGAATGGGGTTCCCGGGCCACCAACGGCGTCTGCGCGAGTTCGCGCGCGGTCACCACCCGCGACCGTCGCGCCCACTTGTGATTGGGCGGAACCACGATCACCAGCTCGTCCTCCCCCACCACGCAGCTGCCCAAACCCTTTGGCGTGCCCGGGTTTTCGACGAATCCGAGATCCGCGCTGCCGTCGCGGACCGAGGCGATGGCGTGCTCGCTGTTGGTGGCGGTCAGGATCACCTGAGGCGCGGTGTCGCCGTGCCGCGCCGCCTCGGCCTGCAGGGACAGCAGCCAGTGCGGCATGAGTTGTTCGGAGATGGTCTGGCTGGCCGCCACGCGGATGCGTTCGCGGCCCTCCTTGCGCAGCGAGCCGAGACCCGCGTCGACCTCGTTGGCGACTTCGAGCAGACGGGTCGCCCAGTCCGCGACGATCAGCCCGGCGGGCGTAAGTTGCGAGCCGCGCGTCGTGCGCACGGCCAGCGTCACGCCGATCTGGGCCTCCATGGTGGCGAGCCGGCGGGAAATGGCCTGCTGGGTCAGCCCGAGTTGGCGTGCGGCCCGCCCGAGGCTGCCGGTCTCGGCGATCGCCAGAAACGCCTCGAACGACGCGAGTTCGGGCAGCCGGGGGCTGAGGGGCATGGGCGGCGGCTCACAATCAAATCGTGTGACACAACTATAGCTTGTGACACCACAACGCCGCACCTCTACTCACGCCCGGCACGAGCCGCTAAATTAGCCAGCCTGACCGTGTTTTGACGGCCGCACCCGGCTGACCCCGCTAGCCAGAAGGAAGGACAACCCCCGTGGCCTACGTGATCGCCGAACCCTGTGTGGACATCAAAGACAAGGCGTGCATCGAGGAATGCCCCGTCGACTGCATCTACGAGGGCGCGCGGATGCTCTACATCCACCCCGACGAGTGCGTCGACTGCGGTGCCTGCGAGCCGGTGTGCCCCGTCGAGTCCATCTTCTACGAGGACGACCTGCCCGACGAGCACAGCCAATACCTGCAGATCAACGCCGATTTCTTTACCGAGCTCGGCTCGCCCGGCGGCGCGGCGAAGGTCGGGCTGACCGAGAACGACCCCGCCCCGGTCAAGGAGCTGGAGAGCAGAGCCGAAGCGTCCTAGCCGTCGCGGGCCGCTAATCCCAGCCGGAGAGCCCGAACGTGTCGCTGGGCCGCCGGCCCGAAAGCTGCTGCACCACCCACTGGTTCATCGAGACCTGTTGTTCGGCGGCTTCGACCGCGAGGCGGCTGTGCAGCTCCGGGGAGGTCCTGATCACGATCGTGCCGCTGTAGCGGCGGTCCGCCATGGGGGTCGGAACCGTTTCGCCGGTCGACAACATGATTTCGACGTGGCGGTCGACGGCCGTCTCGATTTCGCCGATGGCCTCTTGCGCGGTCGGCGCTTCGCGCCGCATGAACGGCAATTCGAGACAGGTGCCGACATATTGGCCGTGGTACGGCGACCACGCGACGCGGTAGGTGTAGTGGTTCACGCCGGGTTGGTAGCACGGGTGCTAGCGGTTTCGCGAGTCACTCATCCCCACCCGAAGAGGTGCGCGCGGTGTTGGGGCGAGGCGGCGGGCTGGTGGGTGCCGCACGGCGGGCTGTTGGGTGCGGCACGGCGGGCTGGTGGGTGCGGCACCTCTCCGAGACGACAAAGCCCTTCTCAAATCCGCTAGCAGATGCGCTAGCGAATCCGAGAGTCAGCTACTCGTAAGGTGAGGCCATGCGGACAGCGAGAATCCTCCACGTCATCCGGCACATAGGGGCGGCCGCGGTCACCACCGTCACCGCCGCGTCCACCGTCAACGCCTACCGGCCCTTGGCGCGCGGCGGATTCCCGTCGCTGTACTCCTGGATGTTCGGCCTCGTCGTCACCGAATTACCGCTGCAGACGCTGCTGAGCCAGCTCGCCGGACTGGCGGTGACCGGCCGCCGCATCAACCCGCCGCTGCGCATCATCGCGTGGGTCGTCGCCGGCCTCTCGGCCCTCGGCCTGTTGAACCTCAGCCGCGCGGGCCATCGAGCCAACGTCCCGCTGACCGAGGCGTTGGACGACGGACTGGGGCCCGATCGGCTCACCGAGACGAGGGGTCTGTGGCGCCGGCCCGCCGGCGCCGGCACCGCCAAGACGCCAGGGCTCCTGAGGATGCTGCGGATCTACCGCGACTACGCCCACGACTCCGACATCAGCTACGGCGAATACGGCAGCGCCAACCACCTCGACATCTGGCGCCGTCCCGACCTGGACCCGGCCGGCAAGGCACCGGTGCTCTTCCAGATCCCGGGCGGCGCCTGGACGACGGGAAACAAACGGGGACAAGCGCATCCGTTGATGAGCCACCTCGCCGAGCTGGGCTGGGTCTGCGTGGCGATCAACTACCGGCACAGCCCGCGCAACACCTGGCCCGACCACATCGTCGACGTCAAGCGCGCCCTCGCCTGGGTCAAAGAGCACATCGCCGAATACGGCGGTGACCCCGACTTCGTCGTCATCACCGGCGGCTCGGCCGGCGGCCACCTGTCGGCGCTGGCCGCGCTGACGCCCAATGACCCGCAGTTCCAACCGGGTTTCGAAGACGCCGACACCCGGGTGCAAGCGGCCGTGCCGTTCTACGGCATCTACGACTTCACCCGATTCGACAAGACGCTGCATCCGATGATGCCGGGGCTGCTGATCAAGTCGATCATCAAGCAGAAGCCCGACACGCACCTGCAGACGTTCAAAGCCGCGTCACCGGTCAACCACGTCAACCCCGACGCTCCCCCGTTTTTCGTCCTGCACGGGCGCAACGACTCGCTGGCCTACGTCGAGCAGGCCCGCACGCTCGTCGAACAGCTGCGGAAAACCAGTGCCCAACCGGTGGTCTACGCCGAATTGCCGTTCACCCAACACGCTTTCGACATCTTCGGCTCGGTCCGCGCCGCGCACACCGCGGTCGCCGTCGAGCAGTTCCTCGCCGAAGTCTATGCGGCGCACCTGCGCGCCGATGTGCTTGCGGCGCCAGAGGTTTCGTAGGGGTCAGGCCTTGGGACGCACGCCGGCCGCCCGGTACACGAACACCGGGTCCACCGGCACCCGCAGCGCCGTCCGGGGCAGGGCTTCGAGCACCTCGTCGGGAATCTTCTTCTTGTAGTTGAGCCGCATCGAGCCGCTGAAGGCCGGGTCGACGCCGCGGAGATCGATGTCGATCCCGAGGCCCTTGTTGGTGATGGTGGCCCGCGCCGGACCCTTGTCGGTATCCCAGGGGCAGTCGATGGAGCGCAGGTTGGCGTCACCGCGGGCCGGGAAGGTGGCGACGATCCGCGCGGCGCTGAACGCGAACCCGCCCGTATAGCGGGAGACCCCGGAGGCCGAATACACCCCGGGCACATGGCCACTGAAGTGCCGGACCACCCCGACCCGTCCCGCGCTGAAGGTGATCCCCTCGGCTTCGAGTTCCTCGCGCAACGGCGCGGGCAGCTGGCCGATTTGGGTCAGGTTGCGAAGAAATCCGAACACGACCAGACCGTAGCCCGACGACCGATGAGCCCGCAGCCTTATTGCACGGTGACGGTCAGCGTGTAGGTGCACGCGGGCTTGGCGTCCTTGCCCACAAAGCTGGTGTAGGCCGTGCTGACCGTGGTGGTCCCCGGTTTCAGCGCGCTGAACGTCCACACCTCGGTGCCCGGCGCCCCCAGGGCGTCCGAGGCCGGCTGCTCGAACTCGTGACTGAGCTGCTTGATGACCGACGAGTCGCCGATCCTGGTGTCGGGGTTCCACCGGTAGGGCGTGGTGTAGTTGGAACCCAGCTGCACGATCAGGGTGTTGCCGACGGCGAGGGTGACGGTCTGGGTGATCTCGCTCTGCGTCAGCACGTCGGTCATGGGCACCTGGAGCGTTTTGGTCGACGGCGGGTTCCTGGAGGCGAAGTGGCAGCCCACCACCGTCGACAACATGAGCGCGGCGACTGTCACCAGCAGCCTGACCTTCACCAGATCCCCCTTCGGTGTCGCTCCGGAGCCTAATAGGTCTGATCCAGACCGAAGATAGGCGACGAGGACGCCATGCGTGGCGTCCGGCAGGATGGGCTGGTGTTTGGCCTCGAACTGATCGTTGCCCTGGTGTCCACCGTCATCGTGGGGACGGTCATCGGACGGCGCTACCGCGTCGGCCCCCCGGTGTTGCTCATCTTCCTGGGCGTCCTGGTGGGCCTGATCCCCCATTTCGCGCACATCCATGTCAACGGCGAGATCGTGTTGTTGCTGTTTCTTCCCGCGATCCTGTACTGGGAGGGCCTCAACACCAGCTTCCGCGAGATCCGGGCCAACGCGCGCATCATCGTCTTCCTCAGCGTCGTCCTGGTGATCGCCACCGCGGTCGCGGTGTCGTGGACGGCACGGGCGCTGGGCATGAACCCGCACGCGGCCGGCGTCTTGGGCGCGGTCTTGTCGCCCACCGACGCGGCCGCGGTGGCCGGTCTGGCCAAGAAGCTGCCGCGCCGATCGCTGACGGTGCTCAAGGCCGAGAGTCTGATCAACGACGGCACCGCCCTGGTCCTGTTCGCCGTCAGCGTCAACGTCGCGATCGGCGGGGCCTCGATCACCCCGCCCGAGGTGACCGTCCGGTTCATCGTTTCTTACCTCGGCGGCATCGCCGCCGGCCTGCTGGTCGGTGGCGCGGTGACGCTGCTGCGCAAGCGAATCGACGCACCGCAGGAGGAAGGGGCTTTGAGCCTGGTGACGCCGTTCGCGGCCTTCCTGCTTGCTCAGTCGTTGGACTGCAGCGGCGTGGTCGCGGTGATGGTGTCAGCCCTGGTCCTCGCCTACGCCAGCCCGCTGGTGATCCGGGCCCGCTCCAGGCTGCAGTCCTTCGCCTTCTGGGACATCGCGACATTCCTGCTCAACGGCTCGTTGTGGGTGTTCGTCGGCGTCCAGA
>NZ_LZLL01000473.1:0-2744 GCF_001669335.1 Mycobacterium sp. 1245852.3
GACCCCGGGCACCCGCAGCCCGATGATGGCGCCGGCCATCGCCATCCGGTGGTCGGCATAGGCGCGCCAGGTTCCGGACTGCAACGGGGTCGCGGTGATCACCAGGCCGTCGGGGCTCTCGGAGCAGTCGCCGCCCAGTCGGTTGATCTCCTTGCGCAGCGCGGCCAGCCGATCGGTCTCATGCCCGCGCAGATGCGCGATGCCGGACAGCCGCGACACCGATCCCGGCGTCGCCAGCGCCGCCAGGGCGGCCACCGACGGCGTCAGCTCGCCGACCGCGCGCAGGTCGACGTCGAAACCGTCGTAGTCGCCGGATCCGCGCGCCTCCAGGAACGAATCAGTGTGCTGCACAACGGCATTGAGCTTGGCCAGCACGCTCAGGATGTTGTCGGCCGGCTGCACACTGCTCGACGGCCAGCCGGTGATGCGCACCGCACCACCGGTGACCACCGCCGCGGCCAGGAAGGGCACGGCGTTCGTCAGGTCCGGCTCCACCTCCCAGTGCCGGGCGGCGACGTTTCCCGGCGCCACTTGCCAGCGGTTGGGGACGGAGTCGTCGACGTCGACGCCGGCCTGGCGCAGCATCGTCACCGTCATGGCGATGTGCGGCGCCGACGGCAGCGCCCCGCCGGTGTGTTGCACGGTCAGCCCCTCGGCGAACGATGCCGCGCACAACAGCAGGCCCGACACGAACTGCGACGAGGCCGAGGCGTCGATGTTCACGGTCCCGCCGATGACCGAGCCGGTGCCCAGCACCCGGAAGGGGAGGCCGGAGCCGTCGATCCGCACGCCGAGCCCGCGCAGGGCGTCCAGCAGCGGGACGATGGGCCGCGCCCGGGCCTGCTCGTCGCCGTCGAACTCGACGATCGATTCGGCCAGCGCCGCCAGCGGCGGGACGAACCGCAACACCGTGCCGGCCAGCCCGCAGTCGACCTGGGCCATCGGTTCGGGCGACACGCGACCGCCGACGGTCAGTTCGGTCCCGTCACCGTCCTCGTCGCCGTCGATGTCCAGACCCAGGGTGTGCAGCGCCCCGATCATCAGGTCGGTATCGCGGCTGCGCAGCGCGCCGGTGATGGTCGGGATGCCTTGTCCCTGGGCGGCGGCCAGGGCCGCCAGCACCAGGGCGCGGTTGGTCTGCGATTTCGATCCCGGAACGGTCACGGTCGCGCGCACCGGTTGCGCCGCCACGGGGGCCTGCCACGTACTCACCGCTCCATCATCGCCTGTCACCGGTTTCTGCCACCATGGGTGTTATGTGCGGAAGGTTCGCGGTCACCACCGATCCGGCTTTGCTGGCCCAGAAGATCAAGGCGATCGACGAGGCCACCGGCGCCGACGCCGGATCGACGGGCCCCAACTACAACGTGGCCCCGACCTCGACCATCGCGACCGTGGTCAGCCGGCATTCCGAGCCCGAAGACCAGCCGACGCGCCGGGTGCGGCTGATGCGCTGGGGTTTGGTGCCGCCGTGGGCCAAGGCCGGTTCCGACGGCGCGCCCGACACCAAGGGGCCGATGCTGATCAACGCGCGCGCGGACAAGGTCACCACCTCGCCCGCCTTCCGGACCAGCGCGAAGTCCAAGCGCTGCCTAATCCCGATGGATGGCTACTACGAGTGGCGGGTCAACTCCGCCGACGCGGCCGGCAAGAAGACCCGCAAGACGCCGTTTTTCATGTACCGCGAGGACGGGGAGCCGCTGTTCATGGCGGGCCTGTGGTCGGTGTGGAAACCGGCCAAGGACGCTTCGCCGCTGCTGAGTTGCACGATCATCACCACCGACGCGCCCGGCGAGCTCGCGCAGATTCACGATCGGATGCCGCTGGTGGTGCCCGAACGTGACTGGGACCGGTGGCTTGACCCGGACGCCGAGATCGATCAGGACCTGCTGGACCGCACGCCCGACGTGCGCGCCATCCGGATGCGTGAGGTCTCGACGCTGGTCAACAACGTCCGCAACAACGGCCCGCAGCTGCTCGAGCCGGCCGAGCCGCAACCCGAGCAGATGCAAATCCTTTAGCGCTCGGCCGGCGCGATCTCGCGCCGGGCTTCGGGCTGTCGGATTGCGTACAGCCTCTTCGTCGTATGGATAGGCAACCGAATTGCCCGGAGCCACGACGCATCAGGAGAACGCAATGAACACAACGAGGCTCAGTGACAGCGCGCGCCAACTCATCGGGTCCGACCCGGCCACGCTCGTCACGATCAATCGCGACGGCAGCCCGCAAGTCAGCCTGGTCTGGATGACGGTGCGCAGTACAGCCGACGGCGGTGATGAGTTGGTCACCGCTCATCTGCAGGAGCATCAGAAGATCCGCAACATCCGGCGTGATCCCCGCGTGGCGGTGACCATCGCGTCCACCGACCGCAGCGGGCCGCAGACGCCGTATCTGTCGATCAGGGGCACCGCCCGCGTCGAGGAGGGCGGCGCGCCCGAACTGCTCGACGAGATCGCCACGACCATCTTCGGCCCCGGCACGGGGTTCCCACCGCCGGACGCACCCGCCGGCTACCTGACTCACATCACGATCGAGAAGGTCGGCGGTGTGGGCCCATGGGCGGCCTGAACGTCCCGCTCGTCACTCGGCCGTCTGGAGATCGCCGTTCAGTTTCCGGAAATGGGACCGTTTGAGCCAGCCGCCTCATCGTCGTCTCCGTCGCGCAGGAGTTTTTCGGGGTGGTGGAAGGTGTTGGTGCGGGGTTGGCCGGTGTCGAGGTGTGGGGGTGGTATCCATTGGGTGTC
>NZ_LZLL01000474.1:0-31986 GCF_001669335.1 Mycobacterium sp. 1245852.3
GACCAGCGCGGTCGAGGAGGTGTTGCGCTGGGCGTCACCGGTGGCGTATTGGACGCGCACCGCGAAGGTCGACGTCGAGATGGACGGCCAGCACATCGCCAAGGGCGAACGCGTGGTGTCGACGCTGCGCTCGGCCAACCGCGACGAGGAGGTGTTCCCCTCGCCGTTCACCTTCGACATCGGCCGACAGCCCAACCCGCACGTGGCGTTCGGCGGCGGCGGACCGCACCACTGCCTGGGCGCGATGCTGGCCCGGGCCGAACTGCGCGCGGTCCTCGACGAGCTGCTGCTGCGCTGCGACGACATCGAGATCGGTCCGGCGAAGGTGGCCCATCCGAATCTAACCACCAACATGTCGATCTACGACGAGATGGCCATCTCGCTGACCGAGCGGCGCTGAATCACTTACGCGCGAAAGCTCAGTCGACCAACCGCAGCGCGGCCTTGGGACATTGATCTACCGCGGCCCGCACATCGATCTCCAGACGCGGCGGCACCGGGCCGTCCGCGATCTGCACGACGTCCTCGTCGCCCAGCTCGAACACTTCCGGCGCAAGCGATTCGCAGAAGCCATTGGCCTCGCACAAGTTCTCATCGACCGTAACGCGCATCAGCTGCCCTCCACTTCTCATAGGCCCTTGGGTCGGGTCCCGATCACCCCGCCGGTCGCCAGGCGGGTCAGCTCTTCGTCGGTCAGCCCGCACCTTTCGCGCAGGACCTCCTCATTGTGCTCGCCCAGCTTCGGCGGCGGCCGCAGCAGCCACCGCTGCTGGCCGGCGAGCCGAGCGAACGGCGGGCAGGGGTAGAGCCCCAGCCCGGTGCTCGAATGATGCAATGCCTCGAAAAAGCCGCGCTCGCGCAGTTGCGGGTTGTCGGTGACCAGCGACGGCGACACCACCGGCGCGGCGGGAATTCCCGCGCCCGCCAACAGCTCCACCGCCGCATCGCGTGGCCGCCCGATGAACCAGTCCGCCAGCCGGGCATCGATGTCGTCGGCTCGACGGTGCCGCCCGGCGATCGTGGACAGCTCCTCGTCGTCGCACCACACCGGTCGGTCCATCAACGCCACCAGCGCCCGCCACTGCGCGTCGTCGCGAACGGTGATCGCGATCCAGTCGTCGGGTCCGGCGCACCGGTAGATGTTCTGGATCGCCGTGCCATGACCGCGGTTGCCGCGACGGCTCAACGTCACCCCGAACACTTCGGACTCGATCGCCTGAATCGCGGTGGCGTTGAGCACGGTTTCCAGCATCGGCAGCTCGACCAGCTGGCCGGTCTGAGTGCGTTCGGCGAAGCTCAGCGCGGCCAGCACGGCGAACGCGGCGTGCACACCGGCCAGCGGATCGCAGGCCCCGCGCGGTGTCACCGGGGGCGCGTCGGGCAGGCCGGTCACCCAGGCCAGGCCGGCGATCTGTTCCATGGTGGGCGCGAACCCGACGCGTTCGCGCCACGGCCCCTCGACGCCGAACGCCGGCATCCGGGCGAACACCAGTTTCGGGTTGACCTTGCGCAGCACGTCGTCGGTCAGCCCGAATTGCTCCATCACCCGCGGCGAGAAGTTCTCGATCACCACGTCGGCGCCGGCGACCAGCTCGGTGAACAGACCGCGGCCCCGCTCGGACCCCAAATCCAGTGTGACCGAACGCTTGTTGGTGTTCATCGCGTGGAACACCCAGCCGTACTCCCACCAGTCGTCCACGTCGGTGCGCATCCCGCCCGAATACCGGATGCCGTCGGGACGCTGGATCGACTCGATCTTGACGACGTCGGCGCCGAAGGCGGCCAGCAGGTGGGTTGCGGCGGGCCCGGCCCAGAAGGCGGTCAGGTCGACGACACGGACACCGGCCAGCGGCAGCCCGTCGGGCTCCGGCTCCGCTTCGAATTCCGAACGGCGCCAAGGGGACTCGTTATCCGCTTCGCCGACGAGGGGCGTATCACCCACGGGTCTGGGTGCGCAGGCCGCCATCAGCCAGGGCGGCCGCGGCTGATCGAACCCGGCGGGGTTGGCGACGAAGACTTCGCGCTCGCGCACGTACTCCAACTCCCGGATGGTGGCACCGTTGCCCAGCGCCGCGATCGGCAGCCGGAACAGCTGTCCGAGTTCGACGATCTCCGCGACGGTCCGTTCGGCCAGCCAGGGACGGATCTGTTCGCGGATCAGGTCGCGGTATTGCCACCGGCCGATCTGAAACCGCAGCTGTTCGATCTCCTCCAGCTGCGGACATTCCACCATCGCGGCGAAATCGAGCCACTGTTGACCGGTGACCATGGTGATCCCGACGTAGCCGTCCTTGGCGGGTTCGATCGAGGGGACCTCGGTGGTGCGCCCGATCGGCGGGACGCACAGCAGCTGGGAATGCAGCCATTCGCTGCTCTGCATCGTGGTCAGCGCTTCCAGCATGGACAGGTCCAGGTGCTCGCCGGGACCGCCGCGCTCGACGCGGCGCCGGACGGCCAGGGTGCCGAAGGCGGCGAACACGCCGCCCATGTACTCGCCGAGATCGCCGCCGATGGCGATCGGCGGACCGGCGGGGTCGCCGCGGAAGCCGGGCGAGCCGGCCCACGCCTGCAAGGTGAACTCGGTGGCGGCCCGGTCCGCGTAAGGTCCGGTCCAGCCGAAGTCGGAGATGGTGACGATGATCGCCCGCGGCGAGTGTTCCAGCAGTCGTTCCGGGTCGATGCCCAGCGCCGCGGCGCGCGCCCGGCCGGCGGTGACGACGATCACGTCGGCGCCGGCCAGTTCGTCGCGGTAGCGCTGTGAGTCCGGAGCGAACGTCATGCTGCGCTTGCCCGCGTTGAGGTAGCTGAAGAACGGGGCGGCGCGCCCCTGGGCAAGCGGGGACCCGCTGGCGGTGTAGCTCCGCAACGAATCCCCTTGCGGCGGCTCGATTTTGCGCACCTGCGCGCCGGCGTCGAGCAGCAGCTTCCCGCAGTAGCTGCCCGCTATCCGGTCACTGATCTCGACGACACGCAAATCGTGTAGCGGTGTCGGCCGGCTGTCGGCCCGCTCGCTCAATTACACCCGCCCTTCCGATCGGCATGCGACCAGAGAAGCTATTTATATCATTACTGTTAAAATAGCTAAGCCAGCGAGTTGCTTGTGTTTTGAGGATCGGATGACCGCCTTGGGAATTGGCCCCGACGCCCGGCGCCGGCTGTCGGCGCCGCGGATCGCCGAAATCGTAGCCGACGAGTTGCGCCGTCAGATCATCGACGGTGAACTCGCGGACGGTGATCTCTTGCCACGTCAAGAGGTGCTCGTCGAACAATTCAATGTGAGCTTGGTGTCGCTGCGCGAAGCCCTGCGAATTCTGGAGACCGAGGGGCTGGTTTCGGTGCGGCGGGGCAACCGTGGCGGCGCCGTCGTGCACGCCCCGGCCAAGACCAGCGCCGCCTACATGCTCGGGTTGTTGTTGCAGAGCGAGTCCGTGGAGCTCGCCGACCTCGGCATGGCCCTGCAGGAACTCGAGCCCGCCTGCGCCGCCCTGGCCGCTCGCCGGCCGGACCGGGCGAGCACCTTGGTACCCGAACTCACCCGGATCAACGAGTCGATGGCCGAAAACCTGGACGATGGAAGGCTTTTCACCGAAATCGGGCGCGAGTTCCATGACCACGTCGTGCGCGGTTGCGGCAATCACACGATCATCGCGGTCGTCGGCAGCCTCGAGACACTGTGGAGCAGCCACGAACGACAGTGGGCCGACGAGAGCGCGTCCCGCGGCACCTACCCGTCGCTCACTCAGCGCCGCGCGGTGCTCAACACCCACGTCAAGCTCACCGAGACGATCGCCGAGGGCAACGTCGATCGGGCTCGCCGCATCGCGGGCCGGCACCTGGCCGACACGCAGACCTACGTCCTGTCCGGTCAGCACGACCAGCGCATCTACGCGCTCTCCCCGCAGGCGTTGTCGCGGCCGCGAGACATTCGGCACTCCTGAAGGGCGGCCTGCACGGTCATGCGAACCGCATTGGTCACCGGCGGTAGCGGCGGGATCGGAAAGGGCTGTGCCCGCAAGCTGGTTGAGCGCGGTTACGACGTGGTCCTCTCGGCGCGCCGCGAGGCCCCGCTGCGGGCCGCCGCCGAGGAGATCGGTGCCCGCCACATCGTCGCCGACGCGTCCGACCCGAGCAACTTTTCCGCTGCCTTAAGCACATTGGCGGCGATCGATCTCGTCGTTCACGCCGCCGGCGCGCTCGGGGGTACCTACGCACGCAAGCAGACCTTCGAGCAGTGGCAGGCCATCATGTCGGCCAACCTGGATTCGTGCTTCGTGGTGACCTCGGCGGTCCTGCCGAAGATGTCGGCGGGCTCGCGGCTGGTGTTCATCTCGTCGTCGGCCGCACACGAGCCGATGCCGGCCCGCACCGCCTACTCCGCGTCGAAGGCCGGGATGAACGCGTTCGCGCGAGCCCTGGCGCTCGAGGTCGACCGCGACGGCATCAGCGTGCATATCGTCACGCCGGGCCCGGTGGCCACCGAGATGCTGCAGGACGTCCCCTTCGAGATGTATGCGATTCAGGTCGCGGACGTCGCCGAGGCGGTCGCCTGGCTGGACACCGTCGACCCGTCGGTCGATCTGCCGGAGATCCGGCTGTCGGCCGTGGAGCGCGGCCCGTTCGCGCGACCGCCGGTCGTGCCGGCCGAAGCCCGGCGCCGCGCGAAACGCGGCTGAGGCCTACGGCGCCGGAAAGGCTTTGATCACCGATTCGCCGAACTCGTGCAAGGACTCCGGGGCGGCGAAGTCGGCGAACCATACGTAGAACCGCTCTACCCGCTGGGCGGCCAAACCAGTGAAGTGTCCGATCAGCTCGTCGGCGTCGCCGCAGACCAGCCCCGATCCGAGGTTGCCGAATCGCCGGATGCTGACCTCGCGTACGCTATCGGGATCACCACCGGACCGCACGAAGCCGATCATCTGCTGAATCGACATCCGGGCCGTCCCCGCGGCCCCGGCGAGCTTCGGCAGCCGGTCGAGCTGGTGCGCCGGTAGATTCCACCAATCCGCGTGCTCGCGAACGAGTTCCATCATCATGGGTCCACTCCCACCCAGGACCAGCGGTATCGGGTGAGATCTCGGCGGCGCTTGCGGGGCCGGGCCGTTTCGCTCGTCGCCGTCGCCCCAGTACTGCTTGAGCAATCTCAGATGCCGGCCGAGTTGCTCGACCCTCGCCCGCGGATCCTGTTGGCCGACATCAAATCTGGTGAACTCCGACGGCCATGATCCCGCGCCGAGGCCCAGCTCGAACCTGCCCTCCGACGCCTCGGACAACGTGACGGCCTGTTTGGCGAGCACGGCAGGGTGCCGAAACGCGTCGCACAGCACCAGATGCCCGATCCGCAAGCGCTCGGTCTTGGCCGCCACCCAGCTGGCAATGCCCATTGCCTCCCAGATGCTTTCGTCGGGCAGCCCGGGCGCCTCCAGGTGATCGATGAAGGCGATTCCATCGAAACCGCTGGCCTCGGCCTGATGTGCCCGGTCCGCAATGTCGGCCGCCGACAATCTCACCTGGGGCAGGAACAGATACCACTCGGCCACGCGCCACCTCTACGTCGGATCCGTGCGATTGCGACGGCACGGCTAGTTTATTATCTTTACTATGTTAGAGGTCTTATGGATGTCGGGCTGAACTCGGAGCAGCTGACGCTGCGCGACACCGTACGCGACATATTACGTACGGAGTGTCCACCCGATGCCGCGCGTCAAGCGATCACCGACCCCGAGCGCTGGCGCACGCTGTGGAAGACGGTCGTCGACCTCGGCTGGACCGAGCTGGCCGCCCCGGGCGTCGGTGACTACGGACCGGTCGAGCTGGCCCTGGTTCTCGAGGAATGCGGTGCGGCGCTGGCCCCAATTCCGTTGTTGGGCAGCGTAGGTCTGGCCGCGGGCCTGCTGCGCAACACCGGGCTTGACGCGGTGCTGACCGACATCGCCGGCGGTGTCGTGGCCACGCTGGCGGTTCACGCCCAGGGATCCCGACTGCCCGGGGCGCCCATGACACTGCGCCAAGGACGCCTGCGCGGCACGGCGATTGCCGTCCCCAACCTGTCGCGCGCCGAGCTCGTCGTCACGCTGGCCCGCTGCGACGACGGTGACACCGTGGCGGCGGTCGCGCGCTGCGGCGACGGCGTCACCGCGGTGCCGGCGGCCGAATCCACCGATCCCGCTCACCCGTTGGCCGGCGTCGAGATCGACGCCGAGCCCGTCGCGGTGGCGCCCGCCGACCTCGATTCGGCATTGACGGCGCCCTGGGTGGCCGCGGCCGCCGACCTGCTGGGCGTGGCGAGCGCCGCGCTGCACCGCTCGGTCGAGTACGCGAAGTCACGGCGCCAGTTCGGCCAGCCGATTGGTGCGTTCCAGGGCATCAAACACGCACTGGCGGACAACTACGTCAGCATCGAACGCGCCCGCAGCCTGACCTACGCCGCGGCGGCGCGCCTTGCCGACCCGGACACGCCCTCGACCGACATGTGGACCGCCGCGGCGTTGGCCAAGGCGGCGGCCAACGATGCGGCGGCCAGTTGCACGCGCACGGCCGTTCAGGTGCACGGCGCCCTGGGGCAGACCTGGGAGCACGACGCCCACCTCTACGTCAGGCGCGCCTGGCAGGGCGCCGCCCTGCTGGGCGACAGCCGCGCCCTGTATTACGAGGTGGGCCGCCGATTCTGTGGGGGTGCCGCGTGAGTCGCACCGGCGACGATGCAGCGGGGGCACGCCCCCACAAGTGGGAGGTACCCCCGCCCGCTTGCGGGGGACGCCGCGACGAGGAGGAGCGGTGCCGGTGAGTGTCGTGGTGGACGAATTCGGCGCGTGGCTGGCGGAGTTTCTGCCCGACGACTACTACGCGAACTATCGGCAATACCGCTGGGATCTGAGTTTGCGGCGCGATTACCAGCGGGCCTCATTCGAGGCCGGGTGGTTGCAGCCGACCTGGCCCCGCGAGCACGGCGGCCGATCGCTGGGCCTGCGCGACGCCATGGAGGTCCGAATCGAGGCGGCACTGCGGTCGGCACCCAAGCTCCCCAACATCGCGGGGCCCGGCGTCGCCGCGCCGGGCATCCGGCAATTCGGCACACCCGCCCAGATCGAGCGTCTGCTCGTCCCGCTGCTGCGGGGCGACGAGTGGTGGGCGCTGGGCATGTCCGAGCCCGAAGCGGGGTCGGATTTCGCCGGCCTGCGCACCCGCGCGGTGCGCGAGGGCGACGTGTTCCGGGTCAACGGCCACAAGATCTGGACCACCCAGGCGCACCTGTCGCGGTGGTGCACCCTCTACGCCCGCACCGATCCGGACGCGCCGAAACACCGTGGCATCTCGTGCCTCATCCTCGACCTGCAGTCGCCCGGGGTCAGGATCGAACCCATCCGGATGTCGTCGATCTCCGATGAGACGTTCTGCGAGGTCTTCCTCGACGACGTCGCAGTGCCGGCGGAGAACCTGTTGGGACCGCTCAACGGCGGCTGGCACGTCGCCATGTCGTCGCTGCACCACGAACGCCAGATGATCTGGATCATGAACTGGGTTGAGATCAAACGCGGGCTCGACTCGGTGCGCGACGCCGCGGACTCGAGCCACGACGCCTACGCCGAACTCGGTGCACTGCTGGCAGACGCCGAAGCATTGCGGGCCACCGGTTACCGCGCCCTGGGCAACGAACTGGCGGGCCGGCCCAGCCCGGAAGCCGACACCATGAAACTGCTCGGATCGCTGACCTTACAGCGGGTTTGGGAACTCAGTGCGGCCGCGGCGGGCCCGGAATCGGCCACCGACCCGGATCTGCTGTTCGAACGCCAGGACGCGCTGGCCGCGACCATTTACGGCGGGACGTCGGAGGTCCAGCGCAACATCATCGCCGAGCGCCTGCTCGGGCTGCCGAAGGGATGACGACAATGGATTACGACCTCGGCGACGACGCCGGGCAACTGCGCAGCCACCTGCGCGAGCTGGTTGCCAACCACATCCCCGCCGACTTTCTGGGCGCCTGCACCGAAAACCCGCAGGACCTCGCCACCACCGAGACGTTCTGCAAGCTGCTGGCCACCGAGGGGCTGCTGGCGTTGGCGTGGCCGAAAGAGCATGGCGGCGGTGGTGGTTCGGTCTGGCAGCAGACGGTCCTGCGCGAGGAGATGTGGGCGCAGCACGAGCCGCGCGGTCCGCAGTACATGGGGATCAACTGGGTCGGGCCCGCGCTCATGCGGTACGGGACGGCCGAACAAAAGGCCAAGCACCTGGCGGCCATCGCCTCCGGGGACGTGATCTGGTGCCAGGGCTTTTCCGAGCCGGAGGCCGGCACCGACCTGGTGTCGTTGCGCACCCGCGCCGTTGCCGACGGCGACGGGTGGCGCATCACCGGCCAGAAGGTGTGGACGTCGTACGCGCTGATGGCGTCCTGGTGCGTGCTGGCGGCCTGCACCGATCCCGAAGCCCCAAAGCACAAGCGGCTCACCCTTTTTCTCATTCCGATGGACCGGGCCGGATTCACGGTCCGGCCGATCCCGTCGATGCTGGGACCGCACCACCTCAACGAGATGTTCCTGGACGACGTGCAGGCGTATCCCGGCGACGTGCTCGGCGAGGTCGGCGACGGCTGGCGGGTGATGCGCGAAGCCCTGGCGTTCGAGCGGGTGGGCATCGCGCGCTACGCGCGCTGCGAATCGCTGCTCGAACGGATGCGCGCCCAACTCGGCGACGACTGGGACCAGCTTCCCGAAACGATCCGCACCCGCTGGGTGCGCGCCCTCGTCGACCTGCGGGTCGCCCGGTTGCTGGCCTATCGCGCCGTGTCACTGCAGGACGATCCGGCGGCCGGGGCGGCCGCCAGCGCCGCACGCATCATCACCACCACGTGCGATCAGCTCGTCGCCGAGCTGCTGTTCGACGTGCTGGGCCCCACGGCGCTGGACAGCGGAACCTCCGCGGCGCTGCACGGAGCGATCGAAGACCATTGGCGTTACGCGCAGGCGGCCACGGTGGCATCGGGCACCATCGAGGTCCAACGCATGCTGGTGGCACGAGACGTATTGGGAGAACACAGGTGAAAACCGATCTGCCGCAAGACATCAGCGATTTCGCGGCCGTCGCGGGTAAGCGTTTGACCCGATTGGGCGGACCGCCGGCCGCGCTGCGCGCCGAGACCGACGACACCATCCGGAATGCGGCGCGCACCGCGCTCAACGACGTCGGTGCCTTCGAGCTCGACGTGCGCTCGGAGCCGGACGACCTGCTGGCCGCGGCGGTGCTGTGTCAGGCCGCCGGCGCCACCGTGCTCCCCTATCCGTTGGTGGAGGAGCTGCTGGCGATCGACGGCGCACGCCTGACCCTGGTCAATCCGAAAGCCCCGCGCATCGACCACGGCGATCTGGCCGGTGAGTGGGTCGCCGCGGACCTGGACGGCAATCGCTACCGGCCCCAGCCGGGGTCGCGGACCGGCGCCAAGCTGGGGCCGTTCCTGGTTCCGGCCACCTTGAGCGCACCCGATGCAAGCGTGCCCGCCGGTGACGTTAACCTTCATCTCGTGCTGGGATCATGGCGGATTCTGGGAGCGGTGCAGCAATCGCTGCGGGTGGTCACCGAGCACGTGCGCGCCCGGATCCAGTTCGGCAAGCCGCTCGCCGACTTCCAGGCCGTCAGGTTCGCCGTCGCCGATGCCGCCGTTGCGGTCCGCGGACTGCACGAACTCGCGAAGTTCACCATCTGCCGGCCGGAATCGCTTGCTGCACAGATCCATTCGGCCGACGCCCTGATTCTTCGGCTCAAGGCCGCAGACACGGCACGACAGGTGATGCGCACGTCGCACCAGTTGCTCGGCGCCCTGGGTTTCTGCGACGAGTCCGACGTCAGCGTCCTCGACCGGCACACCCAGCCGCTGATCCGGTTGCCGCTGGGCACCGAGGAACTGGCCTTGCGCCTGGTCCCCTGCGTCTCGGACGGGTCCTTCGAGACGCTGTTCAGTGAGCCGGTATCGGCATGACCCGCGCCGGTGACGATGCAGCGGCGGCACGCCCCCACATGTGGGAGGTACCCCCGCCCGCTTGCGGAGGAGAGCGGCGCAGATGAGCCAATCCCCAGCCGCCGCGGTGACGCCCAATCCGTTCGCTGAGGGCATCCCGTTCGGGGTAAAACTGCGGCAGCTGGCCGAAGAACGGCGCGACGATTTGGCCGTGACGATCGTCGCGCTCGACGGCAGCGCGGCCTCGCTGACCTTCGGTGAACTCGATGCCCGCGCCAACCAGTGGGGCCGTGCGCTGGCCGGCCGCGGGGCGCAAACGGGTTCACTTGTAGCACTGGCCATTCCGAACTCCCAGCATCTGGTGCTGGCGACGCTGGGATGCTGGAAGATCGGCGCGGTGCCCGTCCCCATGCACTGGGATCTTCCCGAGTGGGAACGCGACCGGGTGCGCGACGTCATCAACCCCGTCGTGGTCGTCGACGAACAGAGCCGCTGGGAACTCGACGCAAGCGCGGCCGGCGAACCCGATGGCGCCTTGCCGGTCGCCGTCTCCCCCACCGCCAACGGGATCTGCAGCAGCGGGTCTACCGGCGTGCCCAAGGTGATCCTCAACCTGGCGCCCTCGCTGTGGATCCCGCAACAGGGCGAACCGTTCCTGTCGAACTGGACACCGGTGGCCCAGCCGCAGACCATCATGGTGCCCGCGCCGATGTATCACACCAACGGCTTCGCCACCTTCCTGATGATGCTGGGTGGCGACCATCTGGTGATACTCGAAAAGTTCGTTGCGGCACTGGTTCTCGATGTCATCGAGCGGTTCCGGATCACCAACTTCACCGCCACGCCCACCATGCTGGCGCGCATCGCGGCCCGACCCGACGTGCGGCAGCGAGACCTGTCCAGCATCGTGTTCATCCTGCAGGGCGCCGCGGTGATGCCGCCGTCGCTGTTGCACACCTGGTTCGAACTGCTCAGTCCCGAGCAGATCGTGACGGCATACGGCATGACCGAAAACCTCGGGCTCACCGCGCTGCGCGGCGACGAATGGCTAGCCCACCCGGGCAGTGTGGGCCGCGGATTCCGGGACACCGAGATCCGGATTCTGGACGCCGACAAGCGACCGCTGGGTCCCGGCGAAGACGGTGAGGTGTACCTGCGGGCGCCGATGAGCGCCGGATACCGCTATCTGGGCGGAGCGCCGCCGCTGCCGTCGACCGAGGACGGGTTCCGCTCCGCCGGCGACATCGGCCACCTGGACGAGGACGGCTACCTCTACATCGTCGACCGCCGCGTTGACATGATCGTCAGCGGCGGCGCCAACGTCTTTCCGGCCGAAGTCGAGTCGGCGCTCGCCGGCCACCCCGGCATCGCCGATGTCGTCGTGATCGGCCTGGCCGACCCGCAATGGGGGCGCCGGGTGCACGCCGTGGTTCAGCGCGCCGACTCCGACGGGGCCGCGCCACTGACCGAACAGGAAGTGATCGAGTACGCGAAGAACCGCCTCGCCCCCTACAAAGCGCCCAAGACCGTCGAGTTCGTCGATGCGATTCCCCGGACCGCGGCGACCAAGGTCAACCGCTCGGCGATGATCGCGGCCCGGGGCGGCTAGTCCGGCGGCAACGGCGGGAATTGGGCCCGCTTCTCGATCGCTCCGCGGTAGGCATGCACGCGACCCGGGATCGTTCCCAGCACCGCGATGGTGTGGCCGTTACGGCCGTACGCGGCAACGAATTCCCACGAGTCGGGATCGCCTTCGACGAATTCCAGCGCATCGTATCCTGTTGGTACGCCGAGCATCTGGACCTTGACGTCGTATTGATCGGACCAGAAGTAGGGCAGCTCGTCGTAGGTGTCCGCGCGGTCGCGGCCGGCCAGCAGGGTCCGGGCGGCGGCCGCGCCCTGACGTCCGGCGTCGTCCCAGTGCTCGGTGCGCAGGTGGCGCTCGTAGAGCGGATGCCACCAGCGCGCGACGTCGCCGGCCGCGACGACCGGGACGCCCGCGGCGTCGCCTTGGACCGCGCCCGTGCCATCGCAGACCACTCCGTCGTCGACCCGCAGTCCCGTGCCGTCCAGCCACTCGGTCGCAGGAACCACGCCAAGGCCGATGACGACGAGATCGGCCGGCACCTGCGAACCGTCGCTGAGCCGAACCGCCTCGACCCGCCCGTTGCCGACGAATGCGTCGACACCCGCGCCGACCCGCAGGTCCACGCCATGGTCACGGTGCAATTGGGCCCAGTAGGGCGCCAACTCCTTGCCCAATGCGGCGAGCAGCGGGTTTTCGGCCTTCTCGATCAGGACCACGTCCAGGCCCAGGGATCGACAACTGGCGGCCACCTCCGCGCCGATGAAGCCGCCGCCCACCACGGCCACCCGCGGGCGCGCGCCGAGTGTTTCCCGGATCCCCAGGCAGTCCTCCACCGTGCGCAACGTCAGCACGCCGTCGGGCACCGGCCCGCCCGGCCACTCGCGCGGCACCGCGCCGCTGGCGATGACCAGTCCGTCGAATTGCACAGCAAGGTCGTGATCTTCGTCGCGAACGTGAACCGTACGCGCGGCCATGTCCAGCTTGAGCGCCGAAGCTCCGCGCAGCACGCGGGCATCGAGCTCGAACTGGGGCGCGAGGTCGACGCCGGCCCTGTGCACCTCGCCGGTGAGCAACTTCTTCGAGAGCGGAGGCCGGTGGTACGGGGCCTGGCGTTCGGCGCCCACAATGGTCAAGTCACCGTCATACCCCTCTTGTCGCAGGGTCTCCGCCGCCCGCGTCCCGGCAACGCCCGCACCGACGACGACAACCTGCCTGAGCTGATCTGTGGGCATCGGTCAGTCCTGCACCGTGATCGCCCGAGTGGGACACGACACCTCGGCCCCAATCAGCTTGTCCCGCAACGACTCCGGCGGTTGCTCCTGCAGCACGTGGAGTCCGTCCTCTCGCACGTCGAACACCTCGTGGCAGATGCTCATGCACACGCCATTTCCATCGCAGGTGTCCAGATCCACCACAACCTTCATCGGACCTCGGCCTTTCTTGCCGCACCGGTGGAACTTTCGGTGTCTCGAGAACTGTCAGGACCACCCGACTTCGCTTGCGAGCGCGCGCGCTCCTTAGCCGCTCTCGCCACCGGCGAGTAGTTCAGGTAGTCGACCGCCATCTGCGTGGACGCCTCATCGTTGGGATGATGACTGGGCCGCAGGTACCGGACGGGCGTTGTCACCATGAGCTTCCACGGGCCTGGCAACCGGTACTCGCGGGCGGCCCACAACCAGTCGCGCCAACGCCACTTTTGGTCGATCGTGGGGTCTTGGGCCATCAGGTAGCGGGCACCTGCGACCCACCAGGCGATGAATAACGGCGTAGTGAAGAACATCGAGAACGCCCTGATCCAGTAGTTGCCGCTGACATGCTGGAACACGTCGTACACCAGCGAGCGGTGCTCGACCTCCTCGGCGCCATGCCAGCGCAGCAGGTCGAGCATCATCGGGTCGGCTTTCGCATAGTCCAGGCCTCGGTTCGTCAGCACCCACTGGCCCAACATCGCGGTGTAATGCTCGAGCGCCGCCACATCGGCCAGGCGTCGATACAGCCACCACCGCTTCATCGCGGGCGTAAACCACCTGGGCGGATCACCCAACGTCAGTGACAACAACCTGCCGAGCCGGTCGGTGTACGGCTTGGTATCGATGCCCTGCTCGGCCAGATGGTCCAACACCACCTGGTGCGCCCATGCATGCCAGGACTCCTGCTGAATGAACGGCTTGATCGCCGCCTCCAGCTCGGGATCATCGACCAGCGACGACGCTTCGAGGACCGCCTTGATGAAGTGCCGCTCACCCTCGGGCAGCAAAAGATGCAACACGTTGATCATGTGCGTCGAGAACGGGTCGCCGGGCACCCAGTGCAGCGGGGTGTCCGACCAGTCGAATCGAACCATCCGTCGATACTTCGGATGTCCCTCGTGGTGAAGTTGGACCTCTGGCATCTCCGAACCCTTTCCTCCCTCGGCCAACCGCGGCGCGCCGGTCGATTTTCCAAGGAGCGGTCGACTTGCGAGTCGAACCTCGACCCCGTCGCGTTTCACCGCCCCCGTTGAGTGCCGCACTTCGCCGAGTACAGCTGTTCACTGGGCGCGTACCCGCACCGGCTGCCGGCTATTCGCTCCTGCGGTGCCAAGCACCTGAGAATTCGCTGTCGAGACCCGCCATCGTCTTCGATCAAGGGATAGGTTGCCAGGCGCGGTAACCTCATTCTCATGGCGCGAGCAGCGCGCAATGGAAGGGGACCACTCGCTCATGGCCGACCCCGGCGACGACATCGAGATCACGCGCGGCGACCGCTTCATCAAGACGGCCGTGGCGATACTGGGCGAAACGGGACGCACCGACTTCACCGTGCAGGAGGTCGTCGCACGGTCCAAGACGTCGTTGCGCGCCTTCTACCAACACTTCAGCAGCAAGGACGAGTTGCTGCTGGCTTTGTTCGACCGAACCATCGCCCAATCTGTCAAGACCTGGCGCGCGGAGACGACGGGACTGGACAGCACCTCGGCGCTGAAGCTGTTGATCGACCGACTCAGCCAGCAGCCGGAATCGAGCACCCAGGACAGCCTCAACCGCGCGTTGACGCTCTACAACCAGCACCTGGCCGAGACCCGGCCGCGCGAATACGCCCGGGTGCTCTCTCCCCTGCACGGACTGATTCGCGACATCGTCGGGCAAGGCATCACCGAGGGGGTCTTCAACCCCGGATTGGACGTCGGCGCGGCGGCCGCCATCGTCATGCAGACGATGATGGGTGCGCAGCGATTGCATTGGCTCGGTTCGGAATTGAACGGAACGCCGGTCGACGCCGGCCAGCTGTACGACTTCTGCAGCCGCGCCCTGGGCATCCGCGACACCGACGAAGAGTCGACCGCCCCGTCGCTGGCCGAGCTGTTCGGCCAGATCGGCATGCGCCCCACGACCCGCAATGGCCAATTCGCCATGACCATGCCGGTCAGCCCCGCGGTCGTCAACACCTCCGGCGCGCTGCAGGGCGGCCTGATCGCCACGCTCGTGGACGTGGCGGGCGGACAGTTCGGGCTGGACTACCTGCAGCCGGGCACCACGATGACCACCGCGGATCTATTCATCCGCTACCTGCGGCCGGTCCGGCAGGGGGCGGCCTTCGCGGTGCCCACGATGCTGCGGTCCGGACGACGGGCGATGGTGATGCAGGTCGACATCTACGGCGACGGAGACGACGAACTGCGCGCCACGGCCACCGTGAATTTCGCCGTCATCAACGGCGACACCCCGACGGGCGGGCTGCGAGCCGACGGCTGAACCGCTATACCCTGTTGCGCACAAGTGGTAACGTCGTTACCACAGGTGAGAATTGAGACTTCTGCTAGGAGATCGCCATGCCGTCCCGGGAACTGCCCTTCCCCGTCTTCGACGCGGACAACCACATGTACGAGCCGCAGGAAGCGCTGACCAAATTCCTGCCGGAAAAGCGCAAAAACGTCATCGACTACGTCCAGGTACGCGGCCGCACCAAGATCGTGGTGCGCGGGCACATCAGCGAATACATCCCGAACCCGACGTTCGAAGTGGTGGCTCGCCCGGGCGCACAGGAGGACTACTTCCGCAACGGCTCACAGGGCAAGAGCTACCGCGAAATCCTCGGCGAGCCAATGAAGGCCATCCCCGCCTTCCGCGAACCGGGTGCGCGCCTGGAGGTTATGGACGAGCTCGGCATCGACTTCGCGCTGATGTTCCCGACCCTGGCCAGCCTGGTCGAAGAGCGCATGAAGGACGACCCGGAGATGACCCACGACGTCATCCACGCGCTCAACGAGTGGATGTACGAGCAGTGGTCGTTCAACTATAAGGACCGCATCTTCGCCACCCCGGTGATCACGTTGCCGATCGTCGACCGCGCGCTCGAGGAGCTTCAGTGGTGCCTCGAGCGCGGCGCGCGCACGGTGCTGGTCCGCCCGGCGCCGGTGCCCGGTTACCGCGGCAGCCGGTCGTTCGGCCTCGAAGAGTTCGACCCGTTCTGGCAGGCCTGCGTGCGCGCCGAAATTCCCGTCTCCATGCACGCCTCGGACAGCGGTTACTCGGAGCTGCTCAACATCTGGGAACCCGGCGACGAATTCCTGCCCTTCAAGCCGACCGCCTTCCGCAGCCTGGCCATGGGTCACCGCCCCATCGAGGACGCGTTTGGCGCCCTGATCTGTCACGGCGCGCTGACCCGCAACCCCGACCTGCGCATCCTGTCCATCGAGAACGGCGCCGACTGGGTGCCCAACCTGTTCAGGGGCCTCAAGGGCGTCTACAAGAAGATGCCGCAGGCCTTCGCCGAGGACCCGATCGAGACGTTCAAGCGCTGCGTCTACGTCAGCCCGTTCTGGGAGGACCGGTTCACCGAGATCGTCAACATGGTCGGCACCGACCGGGTGGTCTTCGGATCCGACTGGCCGCACCCCGAGGGCCTCAAAGACCCGATCACCTTCGTCGACGAACTCGCCGAGTTCAGCGATGAGGACAAGGCAAAGATCATGGGCGGCAACCTGATGAAGCTCATGAAGGTCTCGGCGCCCGCCAAGAAGCCGGTCTCGGCGTAGTCGCTTAACTGACCGCTCGCCGGGCCCCGTGTAGCGGGGCCGACGTTGGGTACTCGTCGAGGCGTGGCACCGCACGATGGGACGCCGGTCAATATCGACGACGACGTCGCGTTTCTCACCGAGCAGATCGACGCGCTCAAGCGACTCGGACAGCGTGACGACGTCGACGATGAAGAGGTCTACGACCTCAACATCCGGTGGGGCACCGCCCTCGCGGGACGGCTGCCGCGCGTGGCGCACTACAGTTCGCTGGGCCAACTCGGCGAGGACGATCAGCGGCGGTTCGGTTCGCTGTGCGATCAGCTACGCGAGTTATCGCCTCTGATAGAGCGATTCGATCTGACCCGGCCGAAGCTTCCCGGATCCAACGAGGGCCAGGCTAGCGGGGGTCATGCTTGGAAGCGTCCGTGGCGCCTGGCGCGTAGGTGAGAAAGTCCTTGTCGGACAATCTGATCGCGGTCCGTGGCTTCGCGCAGTCCGGATTGCGACAGGTCAGCGCGACCAGGTAGGCGTCGGCGTCCTCATTCAGAAACAGGTAACCCAGGTAGAGGGCGTCGCCCACGGCGAAATCCGTTGCGCCGCAGGCTTCACAATGTCCGCCCTTGGCGGTGACTTGCTTCAGGACGCGATGTCGGGCCACCGAATCCAAGCTGATCAGCTCGGGACGTACCCCGACCCCCTCGGTCGCCGTGTCGGTCATCTCAGATTTCCACGTCCTTGTCGTAGTACACGCGGTCTTCGCGCCAGCCTCCGGTACCCATGCCGATGCCGGCGTAGTCCTCGACGAACTCGATCTGATTGATCCACTTGGCCATCTTGAATCCCACTTGGGTTTCCACCCGCAGACGCAACGGCGCGCCGTGCTGGATCGGCACAGGCGTGCCGTTCATTTCGTACGCCAGCAGGGTCTGCGGCTTGTCGGCGAACTCGAGGTCAAGCACCTCGTAGAATTGGCCTCCGCCGTGCGACGCCGGCTCGTCGGTGCTGTTGTCCTGCATGGTCAGGAAGCAGACGTAGCGCGCCTGGGGCAGCGGCCGCACCAAGTCCACCAGCTGACGCAGATGGACTCCGGTCCACTGGCCGATGCTGGTCCAACCTTGGACGCAATTGTGCATCACGCATTGGGTTTCCGACTCGGCGAGGGCCCGCAGCGCGCTCAGGTCCAGGGTCACCGGGTTTTCCACCAGTCCACCGACCCGCAGTCGCCAGTCCACGAAGTTGTGCACCGCCATCACCTTGTATTCCGTGCTGGTGGGCGGCTTTCCGTTGACGCGGTGCTGCTTTGAGATCTTGTGGGCCGGATAGTTCTGTCGGGAATTGAGCGGCCGCAACAGCAGACGACGAGCGGCGGTGACCACCGCCCCCAGCACCCGCTGCACCGACCGCGGGTTGCGCAGGCTCCAAATCGTGGCCGCCACATGGATGCCGATGATCGCCGCAATGATCATCAGTGAGATCGCGGTCGACCAGTAGGTGTTGCGAACGGCGCCGAAAATCATTGCCGCGGTGAGCCGGCCCCAACCCCAAAAGAAAATCATCGACAGGTGAATCGCGATGAAGACCAGGAAGGCGACCAGACCCAGGAAGTGCAAGCTGCGCGCCCATTGGCGACCGCCCCACATCTGCACGTACCACGGGAACCGCGCCTCGATCGCCGGCGACTGAGCGGCCCCGGTCAGGATCTGAAACGGCGCAAGGATGAAGACGACTCCCGCGTACGTCAGCTTCTGCATGGCGTCCAGCGGCTCGCCGGGCAGCACCGGCGGAAGGTTGAACGACAGATACGTGACGATGTCGTCCCACGCTTCGGGGAAAATCGACCATGACGCGGGCCAGTAGCGGTGCCATTGGCCGGTGGCGAACAACAGGATGTAGTACGACAGGCCCAGCAGGATCCAGCCGATCACCACGAAGAAGTGCCAGTGGCGGCCCACGCCCAGCTGCGCGCGGCCGGGCAGCGAGATGAACGGGCTGTAGTCCTCTTCTTCGTCAAGGGTGTCGTAGATCCTGTCCCGCGGCATGACCTTTCGGGTAAAGCGGGCCCACTCCGAGCCCGGCTTGCTGTCGTCGTGCCAGTACAACTTCGGGTGGGTGGCCAGGATCTCGAGACCACTGCGCAGGATCAGCGTCACGAAAAGCACGTTCAGCCAATGATCGATGCGCAGCCATACCGGATAGTCCAACGTCGTCATGCCCAGGCTCCGTCAGTCATACCACTGCTGGCTGTGCGGATAGGCCACGTTGATGCCCGACAACACGGTCGTGTGCACGGCGATGAAAGCCGCCGCGCACACCATCGCCAGCGTTCCCGGCGCGAAGTCCCATCGGGCGGTCACCGCTTCCAATCCCGGCGGGCCGATCCACCGGGTGAGGACATACACGATGAGAAAGGCCGAGCAAATCAGGCTGCCGAAATACCAACCGCCTTGGGGCACTGAGGGTTTGATCCCGATCAGCATGGCGCTCGCGGCGATTAGGCAGGCGGCCGCCAAAGCGGCGACGTACGCGGCGAAATACCCGGGCAGGTACGGCCGGCTGGCCAGCACGTAGACATGCACCGCAACCAGGCCCGTCAGCAACGCCCCGCCCAGCGCGGTCACCGCACGGGGCAGGTTGAATGCCACCCAGCCGTTCAAGGTGAGCACTGGTGACATCAGCAGGCGCCGCCAGAGCGCCGTCGCGCGTCGAGCCACGAGATCGGCCACGACAGCGAGGTACCCGCGCCAAACCGGCCGCAAACGGAGCCGTTTACGCGTCAAGGGCCGCGATCTTCGCAGACGTCAATTGCATTTGCCAACCGATTTAGCCGACACAATTCACAGCGGTAACCAAACCGTTGCATTACGCAGCCAAGAACCATTGCTAATGTGAACAACTACGTGTGCAAATTGGGTCAACCCATTGACCCGGTTTTCGAGTCGGCCCTTGGTTGGCGGGCCGCTCGGGGCTGCTAGGAGGACGGCCAGATGGTGGCCGAAAAAGACTGGGACAGAACCGTCGGTGCGGCAGAGGACGTGCGCCGCGTCTTCGAGAACGTTCCCGCGCTGTTGGTCGGGCTCGAGGGGCCCGACCACCGATTTGTCGCGGTCAACGCGGCGTACCGCACACTCAGTCCGCCAATCGACTCCATTGGGCTATTTGTGCGCGACATCTATCCCGAGCTGGAGAGCCAAGAAATCCTGCACATGTTCGACCGGGTATATCAAACGGGCGAGCCACAGTCGGGCACGGAATGGCGGGTCCAGGCCGACTTCGACGGCGCGGGGCAGGCACAGGAACATTTCTTCGACTTCATCGTCACGCCGCGCCGGGCGGAGGACGGCTCGATCGAAGGCGTGCAGCTTGCCTTCGTCGACGTCACCAGCCGCGTGCAGACGCGAATGGCCGACGAAGCGCGCCTCGAGGAACTCTCCGAGCGGTACCGCAACGTCCGCGATTCCGCCACCGTCATGCAGCAGGCACTACTGGCACCCTCGGTGCCCGTCACTCCCGGCGCGGACGTGACCGCACAGTACCTCGTCGCCGCGGAGGACACCGCGGCCGGCGGCGACTGGTTCGACGCGATACCCCTCGGCGACCGGCTGGTGCTCGTCGTCGGTGACGTCGTCGGCCATGGCGTCAAAGCGGCCGCGGCGATGTCGCAACTGCGCACCGCGCTGCGGATGCAGGTCGTCGCGGGATATCCGATCGCCGAAGCGCTCGAGGCCGTCGACCGATTCCGTAAGCACGTCCCCGGATCCAACACGGCCACAATCTGCGTCGGCTCCCTGGACTTCGCCGCCGGCGAATTCCGGTACTGCACCGCGGGACACCCGCCGCCGCTGCTGGTGACGGCGGACGCCACCGCGCGCTATCTCGAGCCGTCGGGCGCGGGACCCCTCGGCAGCGGCACCGGTTTTCCGGTGCGCACCGAATTCCTCGACGTGGGCGACTCGATCCTGCTCTATACCGACGGTTTGATCGAAAGACCCGGCCGGCCACTGGGCGCCAGCACCGCCGAATTCGCCGAGCTGGCCGCGAACATCGCCGGCGGACAACGCGGGTTCGTCATCGAATCCTCGCAACGGGCGATCGACCGCATCTGTTCGGAGACACTGGAATTGCTGCTGCGGTCGACCGGCTACAGCGACGACGTGACACTCCTTGCGGCACAACGCCGGACGCCGCCCGCGCCGCTGCACCTGACACTGGACGCGACGATCCGTGCGGCGCGCATGGTACGCACCCGCCTGCGCCAATGGTTGTCGGAGGTGGGCGCCGACGCGGACGACGTCTCCGATGTGGTGCACGCGATCTCGGAGTTCGTCGAAAACGCGGTCGAGCACGGGTATGCGACCGAGGTCACCGACGGCGTTGTGGTGGAGGCGACGCTGTCCGGCGATGGCAGCCTGCACGCCTCGGTGAGCGACCGCGGCCGGTGGAAGGATCACCGCGAGGGCGAGACGGGGCGTGGTCGCGGCCTCGCCATGGCCGAGGCCCTGGTGTCGGAGGCGCACGTCCGACACGGAGCCGAGGGAACGACAGCCAGTCTGACGCACCGACTCTCGCGACCGGCGAGTTTCGTCACCGATTCCGTGATCAGCCGGGCGGCCGAGCGGCGCACGTTCAACGCGGAATTCGCCTCCGAGGTCAGCGAACCGGGCCGCATCGTCGTCAGCGGCGACGTCGACTCGAACACCGCATCCATCCTGGACCGTCAGATCGCCGTCGAAAGCCGTTCCGGCGTCGCACCATTGACGGTCGACCTCAGTGCCGTCACCCACCTGGGATCGGCGGGCGTCAGCGCGCTGGCCGCCGCCCGCGGGCGGGCCCAGCGGCAAGGCAGTGAATACGTGTTGGTGGCCCCGCCGGGCAGCCCGGCACACCATGTCTTGTCACTGGTCCAGATCCCGGTGGTGAGCGGCCTCGCCGAGAACCTCGTCGCCGAGGGTTAAGCCCGGTCGGCCCTGTCGCCGTGCCGCACCTGGTTGAACGGCACCCCGCGGTCGGCGGCGTATTCCCGGGGGAAGCCCAGCACCCGCTCGCCGATGACGTTGCGGGCCATCTCGGTGGTGCCGCCGCCGATGGCGACGGTCTGCCGGGACAAATAGCGCAGACCCGTTTCGAGTCCGGCGCCCGGTTCCCCGACGACTCCGGCACTTCCCGCGATCGCCAGCGCCGTGTCGACATCGGTCGTCGTGGTCTCGGAGTGAAACAGCCGGATGAGCGTCCCGGCGGCCGGCGGCAGCGCGCCGTCTCTGACGCTGCGGTACACGTGACCGATCAGTTGCTCGGCCACCGCGCGGTGCACCATGGCTCGACCGGCCATCTCCTGCACGCGTTCGTCGTCGGCCTGTCCGGTCTTCTCCGCAAGGGCCACGTAGTCGACCGGAATCGCGTTGCCGCCCTCGCTGCCACCGCCGCTGGCGAACTCGGACCCCTGCCCCACCGCTCGGCGCTCGTGGTAGAGCTGCCGCGAGGCCACCGCCCAGCCGCCGTTGACCTCGCCGACGACGGCGTCGTCTCCCACGTCGACACCGTCGAGGAACTCCTCGCAGAATTCGCTGGAACCGCTGAGCATCGTGATGTGCCGCAACGTGATTCCCGGATGCGCGATGGGCACCAGGAACATCGTCAGGCCCTCGTGCTTGGGTACCTCCCAATTGGTGCGGGCCAGACACAGGCCGTAATCGGCGGCGAACGCACTCGTGCTCCAGGTCTTGGCGCCGTTGATGATCCAACGATCGCCGCGGCGCTCGGCGCGGGTGAGGACGCCGGCCAGATCCGATCCGCCGCTGGGTTCGCTCAACAACTGCACCAGCACCTCCTCGCCGCGCAGCGCGGCGGCGATGTGCTGCTTCTTCTGGTCTTCACTGCCGGTGTCGAGCAGCGTGGCGCAGCAGATGGTGAACGTCGGGGTGTTGAGGATCAACGGCATCTCGTAGTCGAGGGATTCGACGTCGAAGGCCTTTTGGTATTCGTAGTCCAGCCCGAGGCCGCCGTACTCGCGGGGGAAGCAGATCCCGGCGAACCCGCCGTCGTACAACCGCTTTTGCAGTTCCCGGGCCCGCAACCACGACCGTTCGTCGTCACGCAGCGCGGCCGGTGGGGCCTCGCGGTCGATGGCGGGCATGTTGGCCGCAAGCCATGCCCTGGCCCGGGCGGCGAACTGCGCAACAGACTCGGTTGATGTCATCTCGTCTTCATCATTTCGCCGAACGACCCGCCTTCTCGAACTCGTACACGCGCAGATTGTGTTCCTCCGGCGTGCCGAACATGCTGCGGTACAACGTGATTCGACGCAGGTACAGGTGCAGGTCGTGTTCCCAGGTGACACCGATACCACCGTGCATCTGCACACAGGCCTGGACGATCTGGCCCGCCATCTCTCCCACGTAGGACTTGGCGATGCTGGCCGACAGGTTCGCTTGCGGCGCGCGGGCCGCCACGTCGGCGACGGCCGCCGAGGTGGTGGCGCGACAGGCTTCCAGCCAGAGCTTCATGTCGGCGAACTTGTGTTTGAGGGCCTGGTAGGACGCCAGCGGACGACCGAACGTGTGCCGGTCGAGTGCCCACTGCACGGTGAAGTCGAACACCGTCTGCAGAGCGCCGACCACCTCGGCGCATTGCAGCACCTGAGCGATCTGGCTCTGTCGCTCGACGAGCACCGCCGCCTCGTCGGCGGTGCCGACGGCCGCGGAGTGCGGCACCACGACCCCGTCGAAGTGCACACGGGCGTATTGCTTGACCAGATCGACCGACTGCTGGGGTTCGATCCGGACGCCAGGGGCGTCCGTCGGGACCAGGAACTGACGGATCTGCGCGCCGCTGCGCGCCACCACGAGCAGCACCGCACTCTGGGCGCCCGCCTCGACGCGGTCCTTGCTGCCGTCGATGCGGTAACCGGAGTCGGTCTCGGTGGCCGTCACCGAGGGATTCAGCGGTGCCCAACCCTGCCCCGGCTCACACACCGCCCACGACGCCACGGTTTCACCGGAGACCAGCGCCTCGATGGTGTCGGCGTGCTCGCCGGAATTTGCGCACTCGACAAGGCCGGCGAGCACGGCGCTGACCGGATACAGCGGCCCTGGCGCCACCGTCTTCCCGAGTTGTTCGGCGACCGTGGCCAGGTCGGCGAAGCCGTTCCCCGACACGCTTCCGCCGCCCAACTCCTCCGGGACCAACAGCGCGGTCCAGCCGAGCTCCGCGGCGCGCCGCCACCATGCGGGGTCGAACGAGGTGCCCTCGGCGTGCAGCTCCCGCACCCGGCGCAGCGGCGCTTCCTTGTCCAAAAAGGCCTGGGTGGTCGAGGTGAAAAGAATCTTCTCCGGAGAGTCGAGGGTCGTCATGGTGCCGAGGGGATCCTTCTTGACATTCGATCGCTGCGGCTGCAACGGAAACGGTTTGAGTGTTTGATCATCCGCCCGATCGGTCCTCGGTTGGCTGGCGTTTCTGATGTTAGCAACGCGCAATACGGTAAGAGATACCGGAGCTCAGTCGGTAAAAATTGGGACGGGCACGCCCTCCGGTGAGTCCGCCTCGTCGCCCGGCATCACCGGGGCGCGGCTGCGCTACATGGCGAACACGCGGCGCAGGGCCTGCGCATGCAGCGCCCGATTCTCCTGGGAAACAATCCAATCCGGCACCATCGAGTCGAAGCCGTTGAAGGTCGCGGCGATCACATGCAATTCGGTATGGACGTATGCGTGCAACAGCCGGTTGGCGTAGTCGATGGCCTCGTCGCGACAGGGATCGATCTCGGAGCAGCTGACGAACGTCGGCGGCAGGCCTTCGAGGTTGGCGCGGTGCGCCGGCACGTGCTGACCGTTGGCGCTGGCGTGGCCGAGGTAGTGGTTCCACGCCCGGCTCACCGCCGGACCGTTGAGGCCCGGGGTTCGCTGGAATTCCCGACGTGAGGGCGTGGCGTCGGAATCGAGCATCGGCTGGTGCAGGATCTGCATCAGAATCGCCGGACCTTCCTGGTCGAACATGCGCTGGGTCAGTCCCGCGACCAGCGCCGCACCGGCGTCGCGGCCCATTACCGCGATGCGGGCGGCGTCGGCATCCAGCTCCGCGCTGTTGTCGACCGCGTAGCGCAAGGCCGCTTCGACGTCGTCGAGCGCCGCCGGGCACGGATGTTCCGGCGCGAGCCGGTAGTCGACCGAAACAACCAGGCAGCCGCCGTCACGGGCGAGCTCCACGCAGTGCGCGTGGTCGGTCTCCAGGTTTCCGGTGACGAACCCGCCGCCGTGGGCGTAGATCACCACCGGCGCGGCGGATTCGGTGTGGCCGCGATACAACCGCAGCTCCAGTTGCTGACCGTCCGGGCCGGCGATGGATCGGGAGTCGATGGACACGCCGGTGGTGTCTGCCGACGCGGCGCGCTGGGTGGCCAGCAGGTTGGCGTGTTCACGCTCGGCCGGCAGCGTCTCGGCGCGGAATTCGAAGGCACCCAACGCCACGGCGGCGTCGCGCAGCACCGGATCGATGCGAGTGAGGCCGTGTGGCCGGGCCAGATTCGTCTGTGTCATGTCCACTCATTTTTCGGGCTCGTCGGGCGGGCTCATCGGCGGTTTCGGAAGGTAGGCCTTACCGGAAACCATCTTCAAGGTAGACCCGCGTTTTGGGGGTCGACACACGCGGTGCTCGTCGCGGGGGAACGTGCCAGGCGTCGCAGTGCGACGGAAAGCGTTTGAGCCATTGGGCTACGTTGCTATCTATACTATGATAGCTATTTTCCGCTCGGTTCCACCCGCCGTGGACTTCGCGGGCACTCGCTTTTGGTCCGCGTGAACGGCCTTATCGGTTGTCTCAGGAGGAGCGCTGATGACGCTCAGCACTGGCCCGAACGGTCAGCCCGTCGTACCTGCATTGGATTTCACCGGCGAAACCAGCCCCTATCCCTTCTTTGAGCACATGCGCCACACCGACCCGGTATGGCACGGTTCCCTGGGCGATAACAGCCAGCTGCCAGAAGAGCTGCGGCCCAACGACGAATGGGTCCTGTTCGGTTACGACGGTGTCTCGCAAGCTTTTCGCGACGACCGCGTCTTCACCTCGGCCGCGTACGACAAGACGATCGGGCTGGTGATGGGACACACCATCCTGGCGATGGGCGGCAGGGAACACCACGACCACCGCAACCTGGTGGCCAAAGCGTTCCGCGCGACGGCGCTGGAGCGCTGGGAGCCGAAGGTCATCGGGCCGGTCTGCGACCAACTCGTCGACGAAATCAAGAACGACGGTCACGCCGATCTGGTGAAGGCGGTGACCTTCGAATTTCCCACCAGAATCATCTCGACGCTGCTCGGGCTGCCCGCCGAGGATCTCGACCTGTTCCGGCGTCTGTCCCTCGACCTGATCTCGATCCCCACCGACATCGTGGCGGGATTGAATGCCGCCACCGAGCTCTACGACTACTTCCTCAAACAAGTCGAACAGCGCCGGCGCAAGCTGACCGATGACATCATCGGCGACCTGGTTGCCGCCGAGATCGACGGGGAAAAGCTCACCGACGAGGCCATCATCGCCTTCTTGCGGTTGTTGTTGCCGGCCGGCCTGGAGACCACCTATCGCTCGTCGGGCAATCTGTTGTACCTGTTACTCACCCATCCCGAACAGCTGGCCATGGTGTATCAGGATCGGTCGCTGATACCGATGGCGATCGAGGAAGGCCTGCGGTACGAGACGCCCCTGACCATGGTCATGCGCACCACGACCGAAGAGGTCGAAATCGGCGGCAAGACAATCCCGGCCGAGGCGCAGATCGACATGTGTATGGGTTCGGCCAATCGCGACGAGAGCCGCTGGACCGATCCGAACACCTTCGACATTCGCCGGCCGCGCCAGTCCCACATCGCCTTCGCCGGCGGTATCCACATGTGCCTCGGCATGCACCTGGCCCGGCTGGAAACGCGCGTCATGCTGAACAGCCTGTTCGACCGCGTCGAACGGCTGGCGTTCGTGCCCGACGACGGAACCGGCGAGGAATCCAGGATCGTCGGGCTCACCTTCCGGTCGCCGAACAAGCTTCCGGTCACGTTCGCCCCCGCCACATGAGAAGCCGCGCGGCGATCCTGCACGACGTCGGCGGGCCGTGGTCCGTCGAGGAATTCGAGCTCGATCCCCCCAAGGCCGGCGAGGTCCTGGTACAGATGGCAGCCGCCGGCCTGTGCCATTCCGACGACCACATCCTCAAGGGCGACATGTCGGCGCCCAATGAGGTGATGCGATCCATGGGGCTGCCGACCATGTTCCCGACGATCGGCGGTCACGAGGGATCTGGCATCGTGCGTGAGGTCGGCCCCGGCGTCACCGACTTCGCGCCGGGTGATCACGTGGTGATGTCGTTCGTCGCCGTGTGCGGCCAATGCCGTTGGTGCGCCAGCGGAATCGAATACCTCTGCGATGTCGGCATCGGCACCATGATCCCGGGGATGCCGACCGACGGCACCTTCCGCCACCACACCGCCGACGGCCGCAGCCTCGGCCACATCGCCAAGATCGGCGCATTCGCCGAACACACTGTGGTGTCGACGAATTCACTGGTGAAGATCGAGCAACACCTGCCGCTGACGTCGAGCGCGCTGCTGTCCTGTGCCATCCCAACCGGTTACGGCTCCGTCGCCAACCGGTCGAACATGCGCGCCGGGGACACCGTCGCGGTGATCGGTGTCGGCGGGATCGGGACGGGCGCGATCCAGGGCGCCCGGATCAACGGCGCCGCCCAGATCGTGGCCGTCGACCCGGTGGACTTCAAGCAGAAATCGGCGCTGCAGTTCGGCGCCACGCACACCGCGGCGACGATCGACGAGGCGCTGGACCTGGTGCGCGGTCTGACCTACGGAGTGATGGCCGACGCGGTGGTGGTCTCGCCGTCGCTGATCACTCCGGCAGACGTACGCGACGCGGTGAAGCTCACCCGCAAGGGGGGCACCTGCGTGCTCACCGGCATGACCTCGCAGTTGACCCGGTCGGTCAAGATCGACCTGCAGGACTTCATCCTGATGAACAAGACGTTGGCGGGCACCATATTCGGCTCGTGCAACCCCAAGGCGGACATCTCCAGGCTGGCCAAACTTTATGAGACGGGCCAGCTCCAGCTCGACGAGATGATCACCAAGCGCTATCGCCTCGACGAGGTCAACGACGCCTACGACGATTTGCTCAACGGCAGAATCGTGCGGGGCATCATCGATTTCGGGATCTGCTGAACCACGCCGGCTATATCTTGATCGCGGGAATCAGCCTGCTGAGATTCCAGAGCCGGTCTCTGCGCGCCGACAGGCACGAGATCGCCAGTGCGACAGCCGTTATCCCGGCCAGCACCGTGATCGCCTGCCATAGCCGGGCGTCGACACCACCGAGTATCAGCTGCCGGAGTCCGTTCACGCCGTAGGTCATCGGGTCGAAGCGGTGCAGGATCTGGAACGGCCGCGAAGTGGTCTCCACGGGGTACAAGCCGCCCGCGCTGACGAGCTGCAACATGAGCAGGGCCATGATCAGCACCCGGCCCACCGCCGGACCAACCAGCGCATTGATGGCTTGCGTGGCGGCCACGAACGCGGCGGAAATCAGCATCATGAACCCCAGCATGGCCGCCGGGTGCACCGCGTGCACACCGAGAGCGAACCGGACCACGCAGTAGAGAATGGCGGCCTGGAATACCGCGATCGCGGCGGCGGGCAGGTAGCTGGCGAGCACCACGCGGATCGCGAGCACCTCCGCGGCGATCGCGCGAGTCTGCAAGGGCCGCAGCACCATCCACAGCACCAAGGCGCCGAAGAACAGCGCGAGCGTCAGGAAGAAGGGAGCCATCCCGGTGCCGAAGTTGGGCGCGGCGTTCTCATGTGAAGCCTCGAGTTGCACCGGACCGCCGATGGTGTCGGCGACCGCATCCTTTTGCTGGCTTGTCCAGTTGGGTACCTGCTTGGCCCCCTCGGCGAGTTTGGTCGCCAGCTCGGCCGATCCCGTTTTGAGCTGGCGCGCGCCGTCGTCGAGCTTGCCGATGCCGCCGGCCAATTCGGCGTTACCGGTAGCGACTTGCTGGGCCCCGTCGCGCAGTTGGGTGAGCTTGTTCGTCAACTCCTGTCCCTTACCGCCGACCTGGTCGAGAGCCGACGCGAGCGGACTGCCCGGGTTGCGCAATCCCGATGTCATGGCGATCGCCGCGTTCTGCGCATCGGTGAGCTGCTGGCGGATCTGGGGCGTGAACTGGTGGCCCCGCAGCTGATCCTGGATGCCGCGCAGGTTGTTCGCCAGCGGATCCTGTCGGGCGGAGAGCTGATCGATCACCGATGACAGCGAGCTCGCGGCGGCGTCCTGCGCCGCGGCGATGGTGCCGAGCTGATCGTTGGCCTGCGCAAGCGCGGTGGCACCCTGTTGCAATTGCTGCGTGCTGCCACCGATTTGGGACACCGCCTTGGTCACCGCGAGCAGCGGGTCGGTGGCCTGGTTGATTCCGTCTGACAGTTGCTTGGCACCGGCGGCAAGCGTCGCCGAGCCGGACCGCGCGCTGTCCACGCCGGCTACCAGCTGACCGGCACCGTCATCGAGTCGGGCCGCCCCGTCCGCGGCCTGCTTGATACCCGATCCCGACGAAACCACCACCGACAACATCTGATTGACGGCCTGTCCCGAGATCCGGCTGGATACGGCGTTGAGTACCTGGCCGATGGCGGTACGGCCGATACTCGTCGAGATGTAGTTGTTGGCGTCGTTGTAGACGGCGATCAGGTTGGCCTTCTTCGGTTGCCCGGTCACCGGCGACGCGATCGCCGCGCTGAAGTCCGGCGGCAGCTCGACCATGAAGTAGTACTTACCGTGGTCGACTCCGTTGCGCGCCTCGGCTAAGTCCACGACGTGCCAGTCCAGGCCGCCGTCCGCGGTCAGGCTCTTGGCGATCTCCGCGCCGGCGTTGAACTGCTGCCCGGACACGACGGCGCCACGGTCGGAGTTGACCAGCGCCACCGGCATCTTGTTGGTGTGGCCGAACGGATCCCAGAACGCCCAGAGGTAAAGCGCCCCGTACACCAGGGGTAACAGCATCAGTACGACGATGGCCACGCGCGTCAATCGGCTACGGCCGAAGCGTTTGATCTCTGAGCCAAAGGCGAGTCCAGCCAGCATCTTTCAGCCCTCTCCGGTCAGGATGCGGTGATCGTGTAGTTCGTGGTCGGGTGCGTCCGTGCCGAGCGGGTTGGTCACCCCGACGACGACGGTGCGCTGTCTCGCGATCACGCCGAGCCGGTCGGCGGCGATCGTTCGCCGGGAATTGTCCCGAACCTGTTCGAGGTCGCCGACCACCAGGATCGGACGGTTCGACAGCAACGCCAGCGTGATTCGCAGCAAGAACAGTTCGAGGTCTGACAGTTCGACGATGTAGGTGTCGTTCGACGGCGGGGCCATCTCGCCGAAGACCTCGGTGAGCTCGGCCGGACCCGATTGCAGCGGCACCGATGAATACCACGGCGCCAGCCACCGGCGCTGCTCGGCGAGCACTGTCCCCACGGTCACCGAATCCTCCAGGTCATCGATGTCATCGAAGGCCGCGATGGAGCACTGCCGGCGAATCGCGCGCGGGGTTGTCTCGCCGAGGACGGTGAGCGTGCCGTGGCTCGGCTTGAAACGCCCCGCGAGTGTCAGCAGCAGGGTAGTCTGCCCGTGCCCGCCGGGCATCTGGATCGCGTGAAAACCCGGCGTCAGGGTCAGGTCGACCCCCGAGAACAACGGCCCGTGCTCACCGTCGACCCCCAATCCGGTGGCGGTGATGACCGGTGCGATGTCGTCCGGTTCGTCCTTGGCATCCATGGTGTGGCTTTCCCTAATACCCTTTAAACCGGAATCGATTCCAGCAGTGCGGTGATCAATTGCGCGAGCAGATCGGGGTTGATGGTTCCCGGACGCAACACCTCTTCCATCGCGACCCCCAGGTTGATCGTGACGACGAGCTGGGCTACGTCGGTCAGTCGCCGGTCGCCCGGCACGGTGTCGGTCGATTCGACGATGTGCAGTGCCTGGTCGGCCGCGGCGCGGCGGCGCCCGATCAGGCGTTCCCGTAGCTGTGGATCGCGCTGGGCGCGCAACCAGTACTCGACGAGCAGTACGTAGTAGTCGGAATGGTCGCGGACCGAGTCGAGCACCGATCGGCTCACCTCTCGCGCGGCCGCGGCGCGGTCGCCGTCGCTGCGGCCCAGCGCAATCGCGATCTGCTCGCCGCGCAGCTCGAACTCGCGGTCGAGCAGGGCCAGGAACAGCTCATCCTTGGATTCGAAATTCGAATACACCGCACCCTTGGTGAAGCCCGCGGCTTGGCCGATGGCGTCGATGGTGGCACCGGCGAACCCTTCGGCGGCGAAAACCTTCGACGCCGCGTCCAGGATCCGGTCGCGAACCTCACCCCGGGTGGGGCGGCTGCGAAGCGGCTTGACAGGTGACATGTGCAGCAGCATACCGTTCGGTATCGGTTAGATACTACGGAGTATCGAAGATCACCCCGACGGAGCCGTCAGCCGACCCTGAACGCGGTGCGCTCCCACAGTTCGGCGGCCAATCGCGGGTCCTCTGCCAGACGGCTGGTGTTGGCGACCTTGCGCTTGGCGTAGTACGCGCCGGGTGTCCACTCAGAACCGGGCGTGCTCGACGCCAGCCGCACCAACTGGTCGGCGCCCTGGTCCGAGGTCGAGATGAACAGCGCCGCCGGGGTGTACCGCTGCATGAAGACCAGGAATCGCGAACCCGACGCGACACCGATGTTGGAGTTGACGTTGCCGGGATGCACGCTCGCGACGGAAAGTCCGCCGGCATGGTAGCGCCGGTGTAATTCCTTGGTGAACAACATGATTGCCAACTTCGACAACGCGTAGGCAGCGGCCGGCCGACGGCTGGCGGTGTTCTCGAGGTCGTCGACGGTGGCCCGGAAAATCAGCTTGTGCGACGAGCTGGTGGTGTTGACGATCGTGGCGTGCGACTGCAGCAGCACATCCAGCAATTGGGTGGTCAGCAGGAACGGCGCCAGGTAGTTGACCTGATAGGTGCGTTCGTAACCGTCGGCGGTCAGCTCGATCTTGCTGGCCATCCTGCCCGCATTGTTGAGCAACACGTCGATGCGCGGGTATTGCGAACGAATCTTTTCCGCCAGTGCCCGGACCTGGGACAGGTCGGCGTAATCGACGACGAAGTAGTCCGCGTCCAATTCGGCGGCCACCGCGGCGGTCTTGGTTGGGGAGCGGCCCACCACGACGATCTGGTCGCCGGTGCGGCTGAGGCGACGGGCCGCGGCTGCGCCGATGCCGTCGCTGGCGCCGGTGATGACAATCGTCCTGCGCGTCATTGCGAGACCTCCACACCGGAGTGTAGCGAGGACCCCGCCGCAACGGCGCGGCCGCGCTCAGGTCAGCGAGTAGCGCACCGGAAGGTGTTTGAGGCCGCCCACGAAGGTGGTGGCGACCAATTCCG
>NZ_LZLL01000475.1:0-9774 GCF_001669335.1 Mycobacterium sp. 1245852.3
GGTGAAGGAGCCCTGAAACAGACCCACCGCGACGGCGAAGATCAGACCGATGATGAGGACGGTGGCCAGTCCGAGCAAGGGTGGCAGGTAGTTGCGCCCGGCCGGCGGCCGCGCATGGCCGGTGCGCGCCGGTCGCCCCCCGACCGCGCCGCGACCGGCCGGAACATTCTGCGTCATTGCTGTTTCACCTCCTCTGCTAACCGGACAGGTTGAAGTTGCCGTTCGTACCGTAGATAGAAAGCGAGACCAACAGGGTCACCGAAACCACGACGATGAGCGAGGTGCGCACCGCGTTGCCGGTCGCGTTGCCGACGCCGGCCGGTCCCCCCGAGGCGAAATAGCCGTAGTAGGTGTGGATCAGCAGGATCGTGAGCGCCATCAGAATCGCCTGCAGGAACGACCACAACAAGTCGATCGGATTCAGGAACGTGTTGAAGTAGTGCTGATACAAACCCTGCGACTGTCCCAGTAGGAACGTGGTGGTGAACTGGCTGGCCACGAACGACAGGATGACGGCGATGCTGTACAGCGGCGTGATCGCCATCATTCCCGCCAGGATCCTGGTGCTGACCAGGTAGGCGACCGGCCGAATGGCCATGCTCTCCAAGGCATCCACTTCTTCGTTGATCCGCATGGCACCGAGCTGAGCGGTCACGCCGGCGCCGAAGGTGGCCGCCAGACCGATCCCGGCGACCACCGGTGCCGCGATGCGCACGTTGATGAACGCGGCCAGAAAGCCCGTCAGCGCCTCGATGCCGATGTTGCCCAGCGAGGTGTACCCCTGGATGGCCAGGGTGCCGCCCGCCGCCAGCGTCAAGAAGCCGACGATCACCACGGTTCCGCCGATCATCGCCAAAGTGCCCGCGCCCATGCTGATCTCGGCGACCAGTCGAATGACTTCGCGCGTGTAGTGGGTGGCAGCGAAGGGCACCCCGGCGAGCGCCTTGCCATAGAACAGGGTGTGATCGCCGATCCGCCCCATCAGGGCGACCGGCCTCTCGAGTTGACGGGTCAGACGCGGATATGCGGCCCTCAGTGCCATGGCAGCCCTACTTCGCCGTCATCTTGATGCCGATCGCGGTGACCACCACGTTGACGACGAACAGCGACATGAAGGCGTAGACGACGGTTTCGTTCACCGCGTTGCCAACGGCC
Source organism: Mycobacterium sp. 1245852.3 (assembly GCF_001669335.1). Lineage (NCBI taxonomy): Bacteria > Bacillati > Actinomycetota > Actinomycetes > Mycobacteriales > Mycobacteriaceae > Mycobacterium > Mycobacterium sp. 1245852.3. The sequence continues at coordinate 1,156 of NZ_LZLL01000475.1, forward strand.
TTGGCGCCACCGCCGGTGATCGACAGGCCCCGGTAGCAGGCGACCAGGCCGGCGATGAGGCCGAAAAGCGCTGCCTTGACGCACGAAATGATCACCTCGGGAACACCGGTGAGCAACGTGATGCCCGCAGCGAACGCGCCGGGGTTGACGTCTTGGACAAATACCGAAAAGACGTAACCGCCAAGGACGCCGATGATGACCACCAGGCTGTTGAGCAGGAAGGCGACCAATCCCGATGCCAGCATGCGCGGTGTGACCAGACGTTGCACCGGGTTGATGCCCAGCACCTCCATCGCGTCGATTTCCTCGCGAATCGTCCGCGCCCCCAGATCCGCGCACATTGCCGTAGCGCCGGCACCCGCAACGATCAAAACCGTGACCAGCGGGCCGAGCTGGGTGACAGCACCGAACGCGGCGCCCGCACCGGAGAGATCCGCCGCGCCCAGTTCGCGCAAAAGGATGTTGAGCGTGAAGCTGACCAGGACGGTGAACGGGATGGCGACCAACAAGGTGGGAGCCAGCGACACCCGCGCGACAAACCAGGACTGCTCCAAGAACTCCCGCCACTGGAAGGGCCGGCGGAACAGGTACTTGACCGCGTCGGCGGACATCGCGAACAGGGCGCCGACGGCGTGCATGGGCCCGGTGAAGTCGAATTTCAGTTTCAGCTGCGGTAATCCCGCTGACCAGTGGTCGGCGCCCTTAGTTGCCATCGGCGTCAGGCCCTTTCCACGCTACGAGACCGGCAGTCTTGTTCTGGCGCAACGGCTGCGGTAAGTTCAGCAGAATTGACGGCCGTAAACGCCCGCTGACGAGGGCGAAATGCTCAGCGGGCAGCCAATTTCCGGCATCGGCCTTGGAAGTGACAGCCGCGACCTCGCTCACGCCAGACCTCCGTTCTGTTGCGTGAGTTGGCGCTGCAAAACGAGGGGCCCCACGTCTTGAAGCGTCCGGCGATTATGACTCATGCCGCGTCCGGGCGGAGCGAAAAATGCATAACCGTTATCGCGCATTCCGCGATTGGTGCACGGGCGCAAGGCGACTGCGTCCCAACGCAAGCGACGGTCGGCTCAAGCATGTCGCTGCTGACTCCAGTCCAAATAGTGCTCACGTGACGGCGCCGGCCGTCTTGAGTTCGATGATGCGGTCCCAGTCGAGGCCGAGCTCCATCAGGATCTCGTCGGTCTGCTCTGCGAATCCGGGGGCTGGCCCGGTCTGTGGCGCTGCGACGTCGAACTGTACCGGGTTGGCCACCAGCTCGAGTTCGCCCGCCCGCACCAGGTACTCGTTCGAGCGGATCTGCGCATCCTCGGCCGCTTGCAGGGTGTCCTGCACGGGCGCCCACGGCCCGGAGAGCGTGGCGAAGCGCTCGCTCCACTCGGCCAGCGTGCGGCCGGCGATGGCCTTGGTCAGCAGCTCGACCGCGTCCGCGGTGTTGGCGGCGATGTTCTCCACGGTGTCGAAGCGCGGATCATCGGCCAACTCGGGCAGGTCGACGTGGCGGCACACGTCGGCCCAGAACTTGGTGGGCTGCATCATCACGAAGGAGATGTAGCGGCCGTCGGATGTCGTGTACAAACCCACCAGCGGGTTGTTGGGCGCGCCGTGCACGCCCGGCGGCGGCGATTCCAGCCGCTGGTTCAGATGCTTTGTCAGCGCGACCGTGTGCCCCAGCGACCACAGCCCGCTGCCCAGCAACGACACGTCGACCACCGACGGTTCGCCGGTGCGCTCGCGCTTGAGCAGCGCCGCCGCGATGCCGCCGGCCAGGTTGGTACCCGAGATGGTGTCGCCGTACGCCGGTCCGGGCGGCGCGATCATGCCCGGCATGCCGGCCGGAGTGATGGTGGCGGCCGTACCGGCCCGGCACCAGAAGGCGGTCATGTCGTAGCCGCCTTTGGTCGACTCTTCGCCGCGCGGGCCGAGCGCACTGCCGCGCGCGTAGACGATCTTCGGGTTCACCGCCCGGATGTCATCGACGTCGATGCCGAACTTGCGCCGGTGGTCGGGCAGGAAGCTGGTGAGGAACACATCCGAGCGGCGGGCCAGCTCATAGAGCACCTCCTTACCCTCGGGCACCGACATGTCCAGCCCGATGCTGCGCTTGCCGCGGTTGGCGTGCTCGATGTTGGGGTTGGGATCGCCCTCGACGCGCAGCATCCCGGTCTGTCGCAGTCCACGTTGCGGATCACCGGTCACCGCGTGCTCGACCTTGACCACGTCGGCACCCCATTCGGCGAGCACCGCACCCGCCGAGGGCACGAACCCGTACATGGCGACTTCGAGGACGCGGATGCCTTCGAGCGGCCTCATGCGCCGGCTCCTTTCGCTGAGACGGCGGGCACGGCGAAGGTCTTGCGCTCGAGGAACTCCTCGAGCCCGGCGACGCCCATCTCCCGGCCCACGCCCGACTGCTTGAAACCCCCGAACGGGCTATCCGCGCCGAAATAGTTGCCGCCGTTGATGGAGAAGGATCCGGTCCGGATCCGGCGCGCCACGGCCAGCGCGCGGTCCTGATCGCGGCTGAACACCGCGCCCGCGAGCCCGTAGATCGAGTTGTTGGCGATGCGCACGGCGTCGTCGTCATCGTCGAACGCGATCACCACGAGCACCGGCCCGAAGATCTCGTCCTGGGCGATCTCGCTGTCGGGATCGACGTTGGTCAGCAGCGTCGGCGCATAGAAGTAGCCCGGGTCGAGTCGCTTGCCCCCGGTGACCAGGGTCGCCCCGGCGGCCACGGCGCGCTGCACCATGCCGTCGACCTTGTCCCGCTGTTGCTCGTTGATCAGCGGTCCCATATAGGTTTTGGGATCGGCCGGGTCGCCGTGGCGCACCTTGGCGAAGTTCTGCGCGATCAGTTCGACGATTTCGTCGTGGTGCGACCTGGGCACCAACAGCCGGGACGTGAGCGCACAGCCCTGGCCCGCATGGGTGACCATGCTGAACGCCGCGAACAGGGCCGCGTTGGCGAAGTCGGCGTCATCGAGAATGATCGCCGCCGACTTGCCGCCCAGCTCCAGAAAGACCCGCTTCACGGTGTCGCTCGATGCGGCCATGATCTTGCGCCCGACCGCAGTCGACCCGGTGAAGGTGATGACGTCGACGTCCGGGCTGGTGGTCATGGCTACCCCGGCAGCCGGGTCCGACGAGCTCAGCACGTTCACGACCCCGGCCGGAATGTCGGTGTGATTGGCGATCAGCTCGCCGAGCGCCAGCGTGACCAGCGGTGTGTCCGGGGCGCCCTTGAGCACCACCGTGCATCCGGCGGCCAGCGCCGGGGCGAGCTTCGCCAGCGCGAGCTGGTTGGGGTAGTTGTAAGCGATGATGGCGCCGACCACCCCGGCGGCTTCCTTTTCCACCCAGCGGTGGTGGAGCATGCCTCGCGATTCTTTTTCGCCCAGGTCCTCGGTGAACTGATAGGTGCGCAGCAGGTCCGCGTAGAAGCGCACGATGCCGATCGGCTCGTCGAGCTGAGCGCCCTGGGTCAGCGCGCGGGTGGCGCCCACTTCGGCGATGGTGAGGTCGCGCAACTCCTCGGCGTGGTCGACGAGCGCCTGGTGCAACTGGTCGAGGCAGCGGATCCGCAACTCGACGTCGGTGGGCCAGCTGGTCTCGTCGAACGCCCGCCGGGCGGCCGCGATCGCCGCTTGAGCTTCCTCGCCACCGGCGTCCGGCGCATGCCCGATCACAGCACCCGTGGCGGGGTTGATCGAGGGGAACGTCCTGTCGGCGCTGACCAGCCGGCCATCGATCAACAGACGGCGGTCGACGTGGGACTCAGGCGCGGCATCCGCGACGGTCACTGTGGTTCCAGTGGCGGGCTCTGCCGTGTCCTGGGCAGGCATTCCGTACCCCCTAGTGTGGTGGCGATCACGATAATTTCATTCTCTTCCCCGGCGAATCTTACATTCGACTTTCGATAATTCAAGAAAGTCTCAGGAATGAGATCGGGGGTGCTGACCAGGGCCGCAACCGGCCGTACACTGCCGGCCAGGGTCTTTCCCGCAGGCCGGACGCGGTGTTAGGCGCATGTTGCACGGCGCTCCGCGCGGAGAGTAGGGTTCTCATAATTGTAAGGGAGATTCTTTGTGACTGAAATGGCCCCCTCCGGAGCAGAGGCCTCTACATGAAGACTGCGGTAGTCACCGGCGGCGGATCCGGCATCGGCCTCGCCGTCGCGCAACGCCTGCGGGCCGACGGTTTGAACGTCGCCTCCATCGACCTGCGGCCATCGGAAGCCGATTTCGCCTTCACCGCCGACGTCACCGATCGCTCGCAAGTGGACGCGGCGCTGTCGGCCGTCCGCGCGCAACTCGGGCCGGTGACGGTTCTGGTCAACGCCGCCGGCCTCGACGGGTTCAAGAAGTTCAACAACATCACCTTCGAGGATTGGCAGCGGGTGATCGACGTCAACCTCAACGGCGTCTTCCACACCGTCCAGGCGGTGCTCCCCGACATGGTCGAGGCGGGATGGGGACGCATCGTCAACATCTCGTCGTCGAGCACGCATTCCGGTGCGCCCTACATGAGTCATTACGTGGCGGCCAAGTCGGCGGTCAACGGCCTGACGAAGTCGCTCGCACTCGAGTACGGGCCCAAGGGCATCACGGTCAACGCGGTGCCGCCCGGCTTCATCGACACCCCGATGCTGCGCGCCGCCGAGAAGAACGGATTCCTCGGTGACATCGACGAGACCATCGCGCGGACGCCGGTGCGCCGGATGGGCACGCCGCAAGACATCGCGGCGGCGTGCGCGTTCCTGGTGTCCGAGGAGGCCGGCTACATCACCGGTCAGATCTTGGGCGTCAACGGCGGTCGCAACACCTGAGCGGTGGCGATTCGTCGGCGGCGCCCGGTAACCAGTGTGAGAGGAGACAATCCGTGAAGGTCTGGGTGGATTCACAGCGGTGCCAGGGCCACACCCTGTGCGCCATGATCGCGCCGGAATCGTTTCAGCTCAGCGACATCGACGGCAGCTCGTCGGCGGTCGAAGAGGTGGTGCCCACCGACCGCGAGGACCAGGTCCGTGAGGCCGCGCAGTCCTGTCCGGAGCAGGCCATCATGATCACCGACGACGCCTGAGCCGCTATCGGATCCGTAGCTACGGCAAACACATAGGGAGACAGAGCATTGAGCGTCGACGACGTCGTCAATGACAGCGACCGCAAGAAGAACCGGTACCACTTCGACCGGCATTCCGCGGAATACCGGTCGAAGTTCAAAGCGATCACCGAAGAGATGCACGCCAAGTGCCCGATGGCCTGGACGGATACCTATGGCGGCCACTGGGTTGCGGCCGGCAGCCACGAGGTGTTCGAGCTGGCCCGCTGCCCCGCCGTCTCCAACGATCACGACATCCACGGCGAACGCCGCGGCTACAAAGGCATTTCGATCCCCACGGCCAGCCGGGTCAGCGCGGTGCGCGGCGGGATCCTGGAGATGGACGACCCCGAGCACCGCATCTACCGAACCGTGCTCAACCCGTACCTGTCGCCCGCGGCGATCAAGCGCTGGGAACCGTTCATCGACGACGTGACGCGCGCCTGCCTGGACGAGAAGATCGAAAGTGGCCGCATCGACTTCGTAGACGACCTGGCCAACATCGTGCCCGCCGTCTTCACGCTGGCGATGCTGGGCATCCCGCTGAAGAAGTGGAACCTGTACAGCGAGCCGGTTCATGCCGCGGTGTACACGCCCGAACACTCCCCCGACATCGAGCGTGTCACCGCGATGCACCGCGAGATGGGCCTCGACATGGTCAACAATATGATCGAGATCCGCGCGAACCCGCGGCCCGGAATCGTCAACGGCCTACTCCAGATGCGCATCGACGGTGAGCCGGCCCCGGAGCTGGAAATCTTGGGGAACCTCGGCCTGGTTATCGGCGGGGGCTTCGACACCACGACCGCGCTGACCGCCCACTCGCTGGAATGGCTTTCGGAACACCCGGAGCAACGACAGCTGCTCAGCGACGAGCGCAAGACCCTGCTCGACCCCGCGACCGAGGAGTTCTTGCGCTACTTCACCCCGGCGCCCGGAGATGGCCGGACCTTCTCCGAGGACACCGAGCTCGACGGCACCCAGTTCAAAGAGGGTGAGCGGCTGTGGATTTCGTGGGCGATGGCCAACCGCGACCCCTCGGTGTTCCACGACCCGGACCAGATCATCCTCGACCGTAAAGGTAACCGGCACTTCAGCTTCGGGCTGGGCGTGCACCGCTGCATCGGCTCGAACGTGGCGCGCACCGTGTTCAAATCCATGCTCACCGCGGTCCTCGACCGGATGCCCGACTACAAATGCGATCCGGAGGGCACCGTTCACTACGAGACCATCGGCGTCATCCAGGGCATGCGCAAGCTGCCGGCCACCTTCACGCCCGGCCGCAAGATCGGGGCCGGCCTCGACGAAACACTGGAGAAGCTTCAGCGCATCTGCGACGAACAGGAACTCGCCCGGCCGATCACCGAACGCAAGGAAGTCGCGGTCATCGACTGAGCCGTTCAGAATTTCGCGAGTCGGCCTGTTCAGCGTGACCGCGTCTTATATTTGAGCCAAACGCGTGCGCAGAGAGGGAGACGCATCGGTGAAGACTTTCGCAATGAGCCTTGCGCTTGCCATGGCCGCGCTGACTCTCACGCCGAGCGCCCACGCGGACATGCTGTATTCCAATTACCGGGTGGACACGAACCGGGATCCCGGCCACAGCTGGATCTGGTCGATCAACCCGTGCGTTAATTCAGCGCCTGGATGCCTGCAGGTGTACGCAACGCCGCAGCCCAACGGGCAGGCGGCGCCCTGGCGAGGAGAGGCCCATCTGACCGATGGCCGCTATGTCATGGCCGCTGACGACCCCTTCGGTGTGCGTTGCGTGGTCCAGTTCTTTCCCTCGCATGACGTCTACTCGTGGGATCCGGTGACGCTGGCGGGTCAGGTCGACTCGACGTTCGACACCGGCTGCGGCGGCGGACCGGGGGGCGCCAACAGCTGGCCGTTCTCGCTCGTGCGATGGTAGCCGCGTGAGAGGTACAGGAGTCGGTCGATCATGACGGCGACGGGCAGCAGGCACGATGGCTGACGAGAAGAAGGCGCCGGTGGATTCGGCCACCTCGAAGGCCGACGTGCAGGCGTTGCTCGAGGAGGCCGAGGCCGAGGCCGCCGAAGCCGAGGCGCTGGCCGCCGCGGCCCGCGCCCGCGCTCGCGCCGCCCGCCTCCGGCGCGAAGCGCTGGCCCAGACCGAGACCGAGACAGCGACCGCGGCCACAACCGAGCCCGAGACCGCCCAAGAGGCGCCGGCCGCCGAAGAGGACGGAACCGACACCGCCGAGCCGGAGACCGACGACGACGTCACCGAAACCGTCGAGGCAACCGGCACCGAAGCAGCCGAGAACGAGGGCGAAGCCTCCGACGAAACCGCCGAAGGGACAGAAGCGCAAGCCAAGTCGGCCCGCTCTCGGCGGCGTCTGCGGCTGCCCTCGTGGTCCGTGGTGTGGAAGGCGGCGGTCATCCTGCTCATCTGCGCCTTCCTCGGCGCCAGCGGATACATGGTGTGGAACCACAATGAAACGATCGAGCGCAACCACCGCGCCGCGAACATTCTCGCGGGAGCCCGACAAGGTGTCGTCAACCTGACTTCCATGGACTTCAACAAGGCCAAGGAGGACGTCCAACGGGTGATCGACAGCTCGACCGGCCCGTTCCGGGACGACTTCCAAGCGCGCGCAAAGGATTTCACGACCGTCGTCGAACAGTCCAAAGTGGTCACGCAGGGAAGCGTGAACGCGGCGGCCGTGCAAACCATCAACGGGGATTTTGCGTTGGTTCTCGTCGCGGCCACCTCGCACGTCACCAACGCCGCGGGCGCCAAGGACGCACCACGCAATTGGCGGCTGAAGGTGACCGTGAAAAACGACGGCGGGCAATACAAGATGTCCAACGTGGAGTTCATTCCGTGAGCGAGGACCAGCCCGGCATCGACACGGCCGTCGACACTGCCGACGACTCTGTCGACCAAACCGACCGCGACGAAAGTAGCGCTCCACCTGCGCGGCGCAGGGTGAAAGTCGTTCCCGTGATTCTGATTGTGCTGCTGCTGCTTTCCGGCGGCACGGCGACCTGGCTGTACTTCAAGCAGTACCGGCCCGACAAACAGACCGACGCCAGCGTCGCGAGCGCGGTCGCCAATGCGGCGTCCGACGGAACCGTCGCGTTGCTGTCGTACTCGCCGGAGTCACTCGACAAGGACTTCGCCAACGCCAAGACCCACCTGTCCGGGGACTTCTTGTCGTACTACAACCAGTTCACCGAACAGATCGTCGCGCCGGCAGCCAAGCAGAAGTCGCTCAAAACCAACGCCCGAGTGTTGGGGGCCGCGGTTCAGGAATTGCACCCGAATTCGGCGGTCGTGCTGGTGCTGGTCGACCAGAGCACCACGAGCAAGGACACTCCCGACCCCGCGATGGCTTCCAGCAGCGTGCTGGTGAGTTTGACCCGAGTCAACGGCGCCTGGCTGATCACCAAGTTCGATCCGGTCTAGGCCGTTTCAGCTAGTTCGACCGTTGCGTGTGAACCCATGGCTTTCACTGTGAGCTGAGGGCGCCGACACGCCGGCGGCGGCCGCCA